>NZ_JACFYV010000014.1:0-70404 GCF_016759955.1 Burkholderia sp. KCJ3K979 | reverse complement strand
GCGTCGTCGTCGCAGTTCTGGTCGCTGCCGACCGCGTTGCTGGGCGGGATGTCGGCGGCGGCGGGCATCGCCGCGGTCAACTGCTTCGCGAACCTCGCGGGCTTCTTCTCGCCGGCGATCGTCGGCTGGCTGAACGACCTGACCGGCAAGTCCACCGCAGGGCTCGTGTTCATCTCCGTCGCGATCACGGCCGGCGCGCTGCTGGTGTTCCTCGTGCCCCGATCCGTGAACCGCTGATCACCGCCGATTCATTTGCATTCCTTCCGACCCGATACTGGAGCGATCGATGGAAACCGAAACCATCCATGAAGCGGTCACGCTCGCCGAGCGCGCGTACCGCATCCGAAGAAACGCCGTGCTGATGGGCGAAGTGCAAGGGCAGGGCTATGTCGGCCAGGCGCTCGACATCGCCGACGTGCTGGCCGTCGCCTATTTCGGCGCGATGCGCTATCGCGCCGACGATCCCGACTGGGAAGGGCGCGACCGCTTCCTGCTGTCGAACGGGCACTATGCGATCGCGCTGTACGCGGCGCTGTTCGAAGCCGGCATCCTGCCGGCCGCGGAACTCGAAACCTACGGCAGCGACGACAGCCGCTTGCCGATGTCCGGCATGGCGAGCTACACGCCCGGCATGGAAATGTCCGGCGGCTCGCTCGGGCAGGGGCTGACGATCGCGGTCGGCCGGTGTCTCGGCCTGAAGCGCAAGGGCTCCGATGCGTTCGTCTATACGCTGTTCTCGGACGGCGAGCTCGACGAAGGCGCGATCTGGGAAGGGCTGATGTCGGCCGCGCACTGGAAGCTCGACAACCTGATCGCAATCGTCGACGTGAATAACCAGCAGGCCGACGGCCCGTCGACGCAGGTCATGGCGTTCGAGCCGCTGGTCGACAAGCTCGAGGCGTTCGGCTGGTACGTGCAACGGGTGGACGGCAACGACATCGACGCGGTGAAACGTGCGTTCGACGATGCGCGCCGGCACGACGCGCCGCAGCCGCGCATCATCGTCTGCGACACGAAGATGGGGTGCGGCGTGCCGTTTCTCGAAGCACGCGAGAAAAGCCATTTCATCCGGGTCGATGCGCACGAGTGGCAACTCGCGCTCGACGCACTCGAAGCAGGGAGACACGCATGAGCACCGCCGACAACAAGCCGCGCCTGAAGACCTCGGCGATGATCGCCTCCATCGCGGCCGAAGGGCAGGCAACCCGCTCCGCGCCGTTCGGCCATGCGTTGACCGAACTCGCGCGCACGAACGCCAACGTGATCGGGATGACGGCCGATCTCGGCAAGTACACCGACCTGCACATCTTCGCGAAGGCATTCCCGGAGCGGTACTACCAGATGGGCATGGCCGAACAGCTGCTGATGGGGGCCGCCGCCGGGTTCGCGCATGAAGGCGCGCAGCCGTTCGTCACGACCTATGCGGTGTTCGCGACGCGCCGCGCGTACGACTTCATTCACCAGGCGATCGCCGAGGACAATCTCGACGTGAAGCTGATCTGCGCATTGCCGGGGCTCACGACCGGCTATGGACCGAGCCACCAGGCCGCCGAGGATCTGGCGCTGATGCGCGCGATGCCGAACATGACCGTGATCGACCCGTGCGACGCGCTCGACATCGAACAGATGGTGCCGGCCATCGCCGCGCACAAGGGGCCGGTGTACGCGCGTCTGCTGCGCGGCAACGTGCCGGCCGTGCTCGACGAATACGATTACCGTTTCGAGCTCGGCAAGGCCAAGCTGCTGCGCGACGGCAACGACGTGCTGCTGATCTCGTCCGGGATCATGACGATGCGTGCGCTCGAGGTGGCGAAGGCGCTCGAAGCCGATCGGGTCGATGTCGCCGTGCTGCATGTGCCGACGATCAAGCCGCTCGATACGGCGACCCTGGTCCGCGAGGCCGCGCGAAAAGGGCGCATGGTCGTCGTCGCGGAGAACCATACGGTGATCGGCGGGCTCGGCGAAGCGGTCGCGACCGCGTTGCTCGGCGCCGGCGTCGCGGTGCCGTTCCGGCAGATCGCGCTGCCGGATGCGTACCTCGCCGCGGGCGCGCTGCCGACGTTGCACGAGCGGTACGGGATCTCGGCTAGCGCGATGTGCGCGAATATCCGGTCGTGGCTCGGGTGACGGTCACCGGGCCGTCAAATACCGGTGCGTGGCGGGTTGCGCGTCGGTGATCGACCCGGCTGCCCGCGCGCGGCGAGCCCATTCGCCTGGCGTGGCTGCCCGGCCGTCACCGATCGCAAGCGCGATCCAGGTCACGCTTGCCGTCGTGCGTGCGGTACGTCGCCCGAATCGCGGTGCGGCCCGGTGCGATTTCGTCTCACGTACCGGTCCGACACGACGGCCCGTCGCTGAATCCACGCAAGCGCGAGTTCGAGCGCCTGGTCACTTGCTTCGCGGGTATCGGCGAAGTCGCCGTCAACGCCGAGCGTCCGGGTTTCACCGTCGCGATCCGTGAGGATCGCCGCCGCCGAGTAGCGGCCCGTCTCCGTGTCGGTGACCACGGCCCGGACCGTATATCCGCCATGTTCGATCGTCCTGTTGGTATGCATCAGATGCCTCCTGCAGGGAAATGCGACATGTGTGACGACGCGGCGGCGCCGGCGCCGCCGCCGAAGCGGGGCGCCAGCACTTCACGCCGCGAGCGCAAGCCAAGCGGCGCGGACCGCGCCGGGTTGATGAAACGCTCCCAGCGCGTCCACTCACCCTGTCGTCACCGGGATCCGCCGCGGCTTCGCTTCTTCGCGTCGCGGGATGCTCAGTTTCAGCACGCCGTCGCGCAGTTGCGCGTCGATGCGCGACACGTCGAAATCCGGGCTCAGCGTGAATGCGCGCGAGAAGTGCGGATGCTGCACTTCGCCATGCTGCAGACGCAGGCCCGGTGGCGTCGGAATGACGGCCTCCGCTTCGATGGCGAGGCTGCCGTCGTGCACGCGGACGTCGAGCTTGTCGCGCGGCACGCCCGGCAGGTCCGCGTACAACGTGATGCCGTGCGCATCCTCGACGATGTCGACGGCCGGCGCAATCCGCGTGCGCGGCGTGTCGCGCTGAGCCGCTTCTCGGTTCGTCACGGCCGTTCGCGTCTCGGCCGGACGGGTGGTCAGTTCGGTCGTGTTCGTGTCACTCATGATGTCCTCCGTCATGCGTTCGTGACGTCGTGCTGTTTACTGGACGGTAATCGCCCGCGGCTTCGAGGCTTCCGACTTGCCGACGCTGATCGTCAGGCAGCCGTTCGTATAGCGGGCCTCGATCTTGTCGGGGTCCGCATGCTGCGGCAGCTCGACCACGCGGCGGAACGCGCCCATGAACCGCTCGTTCGCGTAGATGCGCCGCTCGTCGTCGGTCGTGCCGTCGTCCGGGGTTGTGCGCTCGCCGCTGATCGTCAGCAGCCGGCGATCGACGGAGATGTCGATCTTCGCGGGGTCGAGACCCGGCGCGAACGCGACGATCTCGATCGTGTCGTCGGTGCTGCCGATATTGACCGGTGGAAACGTACCGGGCCGCGGGGCGCGCAGACTGGCCGGAAAGCCCGTGAACACGCTGGCCATCTGCCGTTGCAGGCGGTCGAATTCCGCCAGCAGATCGGTGGGGAAGAAGATATCGCTCATGATTGGCTCCTGTTGCCCCTGTGCGAAGGGACGAACCGGACCACGCGCTCCAGTTCGTCCATCCGCGACAGGGTCGCTGACTAACAAATCGAAACACGCAGCGCGTCAACCGCGACTGCCTTGAGCGATACCTAAAATAGGATACGTCGAGTGAATTTCAAGGGGGAGGGCGACGGCATTCTGTCGATACGTGCGGGTGCCCTGCAGGAGACTCATCGTCGGGACGTCGGCATGATCGGCGTCGCGATGGCGGGGGCCGACATGTCCGGCGCTGCGCGGATCAAAGCACGGCGATAGAAGGCGGAATTTGCAACGGCACGCTGGAAAAGACGCGGCGGCGTACCTGCGCCGTCGCGTCGCGTCCATCGGTTCAGCGCGACGGCCCGGACGGCGGCTTCACTTCGGACAAGTCGTCCTCGCGAACCTCGGCCTGACGCACCGTGGTGCCGTCGTCGCCGGTTTCCGAAATATCGGTTTCGAAGGTCTGCTGCTGCCCATCGTCGCGTTTCTCCGCGGGCTTCTCGTTACCTGTCTGCTTGTCTGCCTGGGGCTGTCGGCGTGTCATCTTGCTCTCCTTGGTCGCAACCTGGGATGTTGCGCACGTTGCAGGTGAGCAAGGCGCGGGCCGCGCAAAGCTTTCAAACAGAAAGGTTTGCGCGATACCGTCAGCAACCACGGCTTGGCGATTGACCTCGGCCCTCGGCACGGCGCGACATACACCGGCCGAGCGCAGCCGCCTATAGATACCAATCCAGCGTCTTCACGATCCCCGTTTCGAAGCTCTCCGCCGGTCGCCATTGCAGTTCGCGAGCGAGCTTGCCCGCATCGATCGCATACCGCCGGTCATGACCGGCGCGATCGGTGACGAACCGGACGAGCCGCGCATGCGGCGCGTGTTCGGGCCGTCGCGCGTCGAGCAGCGTACAGATCAGCGCGACGATGTCGACATTGCGCCATTCGTTGCAGCCGCCGACGGTGTAGGTTTCGCCGATCGTCCCGCGCCGGATGACCGCATCGATCGCGCGGCAATGGTCGTCGACGTACAGCCAGTCGCGTACGTTCGCGCCGTCGCCGTACACGGGGATGTCGGTGCCTTCGACGCAATGACGGATCACGGTCGGAATGAACTTTTCGCCGTGCTGGCGCGGCCCGTAATTGTTCGAGCAGTTCGTCGTGGTGACGGGCAAGCCGTACGTATGGAAATACGCTCGCACGAGGTGATCCGAGCTTGCCTTGGTGGCCGAGTACGGAGAATTCGGCGCATACGGCGTCGTTTCGCAAAACGGCGGGTCGTCGGGGCCCAGCGAACCGTACACCTCGTCGGTGCCGATATGGTGAAAGCGCCGTCGCGCGAGGGCGTCGGCCCGGCCGAGTTTCTGATCGTTCAGCCAGATCTGGCGGCACGCATCGAGCAGCGTCCAGGTGCCGAGCACGTTCGTGCGGACAAATTCGCCGGGACCGTCGATCGAGCGGTCGACGTGGCTTTCGGCCGCGAAGTGGACCACGGTGTCGATCGCATGGTCGCGCAGTAGCGACTCGACGAGCGGTCGGTCGCAGATGTCGCCGAGGACGAAGCGATGCCGATCGGCGCCCGGCAGGTCGTCGCCGAGATTGTCGAGGCTGCCTGCATAGGTCAGCAGATCGAGCGTGACGACGCTGATCTGCGGGTCGCTTTCGAGCAGGTGACGCACAAAATTGGCGCCGATGAAACCGGCGCCGCCCGTCACGAGAACATGTTTCGGTCGATAGCTCATGGGTTTCGCTTCCAGGTGGCAAACACGTCGGTGAGACCCGCGATCCACGAAGGCGATTCGACCCCGAAGTGTTCTCGCAGGAGGCTGCAGTCGAGCGCGGAATTCGCCGGTCTCGGCGCAGGCAACGGATAGGCGTCGGTCCGGATCGGCCGGACCCACGGCACGCGGTCGATGAGGCCGGTGCGCCGCGCCTCGGTGAAGATCGTTTCGGCGAAGCCGTGCCACGTGGTCACGGGCGTGCCGCACAGGTGATAGGTGCCCCAGCGCAGCGCTTCACCGGCCCGGTAGCGCGCCGCGATCGTCAGCAGCGCGTCGGCGATCGCGCCGGCATGCGTCGGGCCGCCGTACTGATCGGCGACGACGCCGACGACCTCGCGCTCGCGCGCCAGGCGCAGCATGGTGCGTACGAAATTGCTGCCGTGCGCGCCGAATACCCAGGCGACGCGCAGAATCAGATGACGGTCGGGCAGTCGCTCGCGCACCGCTTCCTCGCCCGCGAGCTTGCTCCGGCCGTATACGCCGAGCGGCGCGACGGCGGCGGTTTCCGCATACGGGCCGGGCAGGCGGCCGTCGAACACGTAGTCGGTCGACAGATGGAGCAACGGAATGCCGCGCGCGGCGCACGCGTCGGCCAGCACGGCCGGCCCGTCGCGGTTCGCCCGCCACGCGGCGTCGGGCTCGGCCTCCGCGCGGTCGACGGCGGTCCATCCGGCGGCATTGATCACGAGCGTGGCGCGCTGTTCGTCGAGCGCGCGGCGCACCGCGTCTGCGTCGGCGATGTCGAGCGCGGCGCGCGACAGCCCGACGAGCGGCTGCTCGCCTGCGCGCAGCACGAGTTCGCGGCCGACCTGGCCGAGCGCGCCGGTCACGACGATCGTCATCACGCGCTCCCGTAGGCTGGCAACATCGCCGGCGCGCCGGCGGCCAATTCGGCGAGCGGGGGTTGCCGCCGATCCTTGTCCGACAACTGATACGGCGCGCCGGGATCGGGCCAGTCGATGCCGATCTCCGGATCGTCCCAGCGCACGCCCGCATCCGAATCGGGATCGTAGTACTGCGTGCACTTGTACGCGAAATCGGCCTCGTCGGACAACACGCAAAAGCCGTGCGCGAAGCCGGGCGGAATCCATAGCATGCGGTGCGATACGTCGTCGAGCTGCGCACCGAACCAGCAGCCGAAGAACGGCGAGCCATGCCGGATGTCGACGGCGACGTCGTAGACCGCGCCGCGCGCGGCGTGGACCAATTTGCCTTGCGGATTCACCCGCTGGTAGTGCAGCCCGCGCAGCACGCCGCGACGCGAGCGCGACTGGTTGTCCTGGATGAAGGTCGCGTCGACGCCTGCGTCGCGCAACCAGCTTGCCCGGAAGCTTTCGACGAAAAAGCCGCGCGCATCGCCGAACACGCCGGGCTCGATCAGCAGCACGCCGGGCAACGGCGTTTCGATCACTCGTGTCATGCCGCGACCTCCTTGCTCAGCAGATCGAGCAGATAGCGGCCGTAACCGCTTTTCGCGAGCTTGTGGGCGAGCGTTTCGAGCTGCTCCGCATCGATCCAGCCGAGCCGGTACGCGATTTCCTCGGGACACGCGATCTGCAGGCCCTGCCGCGCCTGCATCACCTGGATGAAATTCGCCGCGTCGAGCAGCGATTCGTGCGTGCCGGTGTCGAGCCATGCGTAGCCGCGCCCGAGTAGCTCGACGTTCAGTGCACCGCGCGCGAGATACGCGAGGTTCAGGTCGGTGATTTCCAGCTCGCCGCGCGCGGACGGGCGCACGGCCTTCGCCAGTTCGACGACGTCGTTGTCGTAGAAATAGAGGCCGGTGACCGCGTAGTTCGACTTCGGCTCGCGCGGTTTCTCCTCGAGGTCGATCGCGCGGCCATCCGCATCGAACGACACGACGCCGTAGCGCTCCGGATCGCGCACGTAGTAGCCGAACACGGTCGCGCCGGCGGTCCGTGCGGCGGCTTGCTGCAGCAGCGACGACAGCGCGGGCCCGTGATAGATGTTGTCGCCGAGCACGAGCGTCGCCGCGTCGCGACCGATGAACGGCGCGCCGATCACGAACGCCTGGGCAAGCCCGTCGGGGCTCGGCTGCACCGCATACGAAAAGCTCATGCCCCACTGGCTGCCGTCGCCGAGCAGTTGCTGGAACGCGTCGAGATCACGCGGCGTCGAGATGATCAGCACGTCGCGGATGCCCGACAGCATGATCGTGCTGAGCGGGTAATAGATCATCGGTTTGTCGTACACCGGCATCAACTGCTTCGATACCGAATGCGTGAGCGGATGGAGCCGGGTGCCCGAGCCGCCCGCCAGAATCAGTCCTTTACGGCCAATCGCTGTTTGCATGAGGTCCCTCGCTGCAAGAGGAAAAATGCGTGCGTGATACGCGGAATACACCGAATGCGCCGATTGCGCCCGATTGCGCCCGATTGCCGGCGATACCCGTGCGCGCCCGGCTATGACTGCTCGGCAGGCCCGGCGTGAATCGCACGAAACACGATCGCGAAGCCGAGCGCGTACAGCGCGGCGATCACCGCGAAGCCGACGGCCGTCGCGCGGTCCGGATCGTCAACCACGTGCAGGATCACCGACGCGATCGCGATGCCGACGAGCGAGCCGATCTGCCGGCTCGCGTTCAGCGACGCGGCGGCGAGATTCGCATCCGCCGCATCGGCCGACTGCATCACGACGAGATTCATCGCCGGAATGGCCTGACCGGCGCCGAAGTTGGCGAGGCCGACCGCCAGCGCCAGCACCGGATACGGCATCGCCGCGACGCCGACGAGCGCCACGCTGCCGAGCGCGGCGAGCGCGAGCCCGGTGAGCAGCGTGCGGCGCGCGCCGAGCCGGGCGCTGACCTTCGCGGACGCGAGATTGCCGATGCCGAACATCGCCATCAGCGGAAACAGCTCGAATCCGGCGACGAGCGCGCTCGCGCCGCGGACGTTCTGCAAATAGAGGCTCAACAAGAAGATCTCGGCGAGAATGCCGAAGTTGATCGCGAGGCCCAGCGTGCTGCCCGCGACGAAGCGCCGGTTCGCGAGCAGCGCCGGCGACAGGATGCGCGAGGTCGCGTAGCGCTCGCGTAACGCGAATGCCGCGGTGGCGGCCAACGTCACGGCCACGCCGGCGAGGATCGACGGCGAACGCCAGCCGGCGCTGGGCCCTTCGATCAGCGTGAAGCTCAGCGCGGCGAGCGCGAGTGCGCCGAACAGATGGCCGAGCGCGTTCAACGGGCCCGGATGACGCGGCGCCCGCGCGATATGCCGGTACGTGAGCCACAGGCCGGCCGCCCCGACCGGCAGGTTCACCCAGAAGATGCCGCGCCAGCCGATCGCGTCGACCAGCACGCCGCCGACGCAGGGCCCGAGCGCCATCGCGGCCGACACCAGCGCGCCCCAGATGCCGATCATCCGCGTGCGCATCGGCCCCGGCGGGAACGCGAGCGTGAGCAGGCTCAGCGAACTCGGCATGAATAGCGCCGCGCCGACACCCTGGGCGAGGCGCGCCGCGACCAGTGCGCCGCTGGACTGCGCGGCCGCGCACAGCACCGACGCGCCGACGAACAGCGCGAGCCCGGCGACGTAGACGGCTTTCGACCCGTAGCGGTTCGCGAGCGCGCCGCCGAGCAGCAGCAGCGCCGCGAAGCTGAGCGTGTACGCATCGACGACCCACACCAGCGCGGTCAGCGACATCGACAGGCTGGTTTCCATGGCCTTCAGCGCGACGTTGACGATCGTCACGTCGAGCATGGCCATCACGAAGCCGCACGCGAGCGCGACCATCACGAGCACGGGGCGCGCCGCCGCGGAGGCGTATGCGCCGGCGGCCGGCGCGGCACGCCCGCCGCTCATGCGGCCCTCCCGCCGAGGTACAGGCGCCGCATCTCGTCGCTGTCGAGCAACTCGGCAGCGGAGCCTTCGAGCGCGACGCGCCCCATCGTCAGCACGATGCCGCGATCCGCGATGCGCAGCGCCTCGATCGCATTCTGCTCGACCATCAGCACGGCGATATGCTCGGTGTCGCGCATCCGGACGATCGCGTCGAACACCTCGTCGACCATCTTCGGCGACAGCCCCGCCGACGGCTCGTCGAGCAGCAGCAACACCGGGCGCGGCATCAGCGCGCGGGCGAGCGACACGATTTGCCGCTCGCCGCCGGACAACGCGCCCGCCAGCGACCGGTGGCGACGCCGCAGCACCGGGTACTGCTCGCACAGCTCGTCGATGCGCGCCTCGCGCGGAAACGCCGACATCGACTGGCCGCCGAGCATCAGGTTCTCCCGCACGGTCAGCGACGCGAACACGTTGTCGGTCTGCGGCACGAAGCCGATGCCGTACTCGCGGATCTTGCGGTGGACCGGCACGCGCGCCACGTCCGTGCCCTGGATCGTCACGCTGCCGGCGCGCGGCAGCACGAAGCCCGCGATCGCCTTCAGCAGCGTCGATTTTCCGCAGCCGTTCGGGCCGAGGATCGTCACGATGTCGATCGCGCCGACCGTGAGCGACACGCCGTGCAGGATGTCGACTTCGGGCGTGTAGCCGGCGACGAGTTCGCGCACGTCGATCATGACGCCTCCAGCGGGCGAGGGGCGGCATGGGCGCGCCCGAGATACGCATCGAGTACGCGACGGTTGCGCTCCAGCTCGGCCGGGCGGCAGTTCGCGATCGTCACGCCGCGGTCCAGCACGACACAGCGGTCGCACAGCTCGCGGATGAAATGCATGTCGTGCTCGATGACGACCAGCGTGACGCCCTGTTCGCGAATCCGTTGCAGCGCGTCGATCAATTCGCCGCGCAGGTTCGGGTGCACGCCGGCGGTCGGCTCGTCGAGCAACAGCAGCTTGGGCTCGGTCATCATCGCGCACGCGATGCCCAGCAGCTTCTTCTGGCCGCCGGAGATCGACGCGGCGGAAAGGTGCGCGACGCCCGACAGTTTCAGCTCGTCCAGCAGCGCGGCGGCCCGTGCACGGGTATCGGCATCGAGCGCGCGCGTCGCCCGGCCGCGCCAGAGGGCGGCGGCGATGCCGTGGCGCGCGGACGAAGCCGCCATCGCGAGTTCGAGCACCGACATGCGCGCGGGCATCGACGGCAACTGGAACGTGCGGCGCACCCCCAGCCGGGCGATCCGGTGCGGCGACAGCGCGTCGATCCGCTGGCCGTCGAAGCGGATCGCGCCCGCCGCGAGCGGCGCGAAGCCGGTGATCGCGTTGAGCGCGGTGCTCTTGCCGGAGCCGTTCGGGCCGAGCAGTCCGACGATCTCGCCGCCGTCGACCGACAGCGTGACGCCGGACAGGACGACGTTCTCGCCGTAGCGGATCGTCACGCCGTCGAGATCGAGCAGCGCGCTCATGGCCGCACCTCCAGGCGTTCCGGCACGAGCCCGTGCGGGCGCCAGAGCACGCACGCGAGCAGCATCAGGCCGACGAGACCCAGCCGCACCGCGCCGGTCAGGTCGCTGCCGACCCCGAGCCAGTCCTTGAGAAACGGCGCCAGCGCGTAGACGGCCTGCACGATCAGCGTGCCGACCAGCACGCCCACGTGGCTGCCGAGGCCGCCGACCATCACGACGGTCCAGAGCGCGAAGGTCTCGGACGCGATCATCGCGTCCGGCCCGACATAGCCGATGTACCACGCGGCGAGCGCCCCCGCGAGCGCGGCGGGAAGCGCCCCCGCGATGCTCGCGCGCGTCTTCAGCGCGAGCGGATCGTAGCCGAAGCAGACGGCGAGCGCGGGCTCTTCGCGCATCACCTTCAGCGCCCGGCCGAAGCGGCTCGCGGTCAGGCGCCGGTAGGTCGCGTAGGTAAGCGCGAGGCAGCCGGCCGTGACCGCGAGAAAGGCGAGGTCGGCCCACGGCGCCCGCAGCCCGGGGAACAGCGGCGCGATGCCGCCGATGCCTTGCGCGCCGCCGGTCAGCCAGCTTTCGTTGAGCGCGATCGTGCGCAGGATCTCGGCGATCGCGAGCGTCGCGATCCCCCAGTAGTCGGCGGAGAGCTGTCGCCCGAGCCGTGCGACGACGATCGCCAGCGCCCCCGCGGCGGCCAGCGCGAGCGCCAGCGCCGAAGGCAACGGCCAGCCGAGCTGCGACGCGATGCCGGCCGCGTACGCGCCGAGCCCGCTGAACGCAATGAAGCCGAAATTGACGAGCCCCGCATAGCCGGCCTGCAGGTTCAGCCCGAGCGCCATCGTCGCGTACAGGCAGCCGACGGTCAGCAGATGGATGACGAAGCTAGACACGTCGTACCTCCCGATCGAAGATGCCGTAGGGCCGGAAGATCAGGGCGACGAGCAGGATCGCGAACGACACCGCGCCGACGTACTCGACCGGAAAGAACTGCATCGGCCGGTCGACGAGCCCGCCGAAATCGACGTTCAACGCGACGGTTTCGGCCACCGCGATCAGCAGCGCACCGGCTGCCGCCCCGAGCGGATTGCCGAGGCCGCCCAGGATCGCCGCGGAAAACACCGGGATCAGCAGCCCGTAGCCGAGATTCACGTGCACGCTCTCGGTGGCGCCGAGCATCGTGCCGCCGAGCGCCGCCAGCACGCCGCTCGCGAACGTGATCACGTTGGTCACGCGGGTCGCGTCGATGCCGGTCGCGAGCGCCAGTGCGCGATTCGATGCGAGCGCGCGCATCGCCCGGCCGAGGCCGGTGCGGTACAGCAGTGCCGCGAATATCGCGAGCGCGCCGGCGCCGCATGCGATCGAGCCCAACTGCGGCACGGACAGCGCGACGCCGGCGATCACCATCGGCGGATGCACGTCCTGCGCATACTGCTGCGGCCGTGAACCGGCGACGCCGAGCACCAGCGCGACCGCGAGCATCGAGATCGCGAGCGAGCCGATCATCGCCACCGCGCTGCCGGAGCGCAGCAGTCTCGCGAACACGAACAGGTTCAGCAGCGTCGCGGCCGTGCCGACCAGCACGCAGGACACGACCGTCGCGAGGGCGAACGGCATCCCTGCGCGCTCCAGCCAGAGCGTCGCGAATGCGCCGAGCATCGCGTACTGGACATGCGCGATGTTGGGAAAGCGGATCAGCGAATAGAGCGTCGACAGGCCGACCGACACCAGCAGCAGATCGGCGGTGCGGATCAATACGTCGACAATGAATGACAGCATGGCGAGGTCCTCGGGTTTATCCAGGCGGGCGGTCGCTCACTGCTGCGCGACGACCGATTGGCGGTAGATCACCTTCTCGTAGGGCTGGACTTCCCGCTGGCCGTCGGCATCGAACGCGATCGCGCCGGTCACGCCGGTATACGACTTGCCCAATGCCGCGAGCGCCGTGCGAATCTTCGCCGGTTCGATGGATTGCGCGCGGCCGATCGCGGCGGCGGACAACAGCGTCGCGTCGTACGCATAGCTGCCGAACGCCGAGCGCGGGGCCTCGTTGTACGCGGCCTGATAGGCGCTCGCATACGCTTTCGCGCCCGCGCCAAGCGCGGCGACCTCGAGGCCGATCTGGCCTTGCGCGATCTGCGCGGGCGTGTCGCTCGTGCACATCGTCAGATAGATGCCGTACCACGGATGCTGGTTGAGCCGCATCTCGAACGCCTGACGGTTCAGCGTCGCGGCTTCCTGGCCATAGGCGCTGTAGACGTACGCGTCAGGCTGCGCGCGCGACGCCTGCTCCAGCTCGCGGCGATAGGTCGACTGCCCTTCCGTGTAGAGCACCGTCGACACCACCGTGCCGCCGAGCGCCTCGAAACGCTTCCTGAATTCGCCCGCGATGCCCTGGCCATAGCCGTTGTTCGGCGCGATCAGTGCGATGCGGCGCAGCTTGCGGGCATACACGTCCTGCGCGGCGAAGCGCGCGGACAGGTCGTCCAGCCCGATCACGCTGAACGAGCCCGCGCCGATCTTGCGCACTTGCTGACTCGACGAGCCGATGTTGATGTGCACGTCGCCCTGACGCACCAGGAACTGCCCGACCGGAATCGTCACCGACGACGAGAATTCGCCGAGCACGACCGGCACGTGCTCGACGGTCGCGAGCTTGCGTGCGGCGTCGAGCGCGGTATTGGCCGAGCCGCCCGAATCCTCGATGCGCACGGCGAGCTTCTGGCCCAGCACGCCGCCTTTCGCATTGATCTGCGCGACGGCGAGCTCGATGCCGCGGCGCTGGTCTTCGCCGATCGACGCACTCGCGCCGGTCAGCGGCAGCACCGCGCCCACGCTGACGTCGGCATGCGCAGCGCCCGACGCAACCGCACCGAGCGCGATCCAGATACCGACACTCCACTGACTTGCCTTCATCTTCGTTCTCCCGTCGCATGGTCGGCCGCACGGCTGGCGGCATGGTTTGATATACAGAAGTGTCGACAGAATCACAGATCAAAAATCGTTTGCAAATAAATTTTCGAGTGGCTGCGAAGAATCGCAAAAGCCCTGTGAATGACAGAAAAATTGCCCTGTTTTCACGCATTTATGCACGCAGATAAAGATCGCGAATAGCCGTGGTGCACGCGCGCTCCAATGTGGAGCAATCGAGAATATTTCTGAAAAAAGTGTATACAGATGTGAATTGCAGTGCTTAAATCTGCCCAACTCGATACGGCCTCGGAGGGCAGTCAGATGGTGGAGATCAAGCGATACGGCGTAGGTGAACGGATGAGCCAGCTGGTGGTCGCGGGCGGACTGGCTTTCGTCGCGGGCCAGGTGGCGGACGACACGTCGCTCGACGTGGCCGGACAGACCCGTCAGATTCTCGACAAGATCGACCGGCTGCTCGAAGGCGTAGGGCTCGACAAGCGCCGGATCGTATCCGCGAGCATCTGGCTGGCCGACTATCGCAGCTTCGCCGAGATGAACAGTGTGTGGGACGCGTGGGTGCCGCAGGGCGACGCACCGGCACGCGCGTGCGTCGAATCGAAGCTCGCGTTTCCCCAGTACACGGTCGAGATCGCGGCGATTGCCGCGAGCTAGTACAGGAGAACCGGACGATGAAGACGATCGTGCTCGGCGGCGGCATCGTCGGCGTGACCACTGCATATTTTCTCGCGAAGGCCGGCGACGAGGTGACGGTGATCGAGCGTCGCGACGGCGTCGCGCTCGAAACCAGCTTCGCGAATGCGGGGTTGATCGCGCCTGGCCATTCGTATACCTGGGCGTCGCCGCGCGCGCCGAAGATCCTCTTCAAGTCGCTGTTCGCCGACGGCCAGGCGCTGCGGCTCAAATGGACGCCCGACTGGCGCATGTGGGCCTGGTGCGCGCTGTTCCTACAGAACTGCACGGCCGAGCGCTCGCGACGCAACACGTCGATCAAGGTGCGGCTGTGCCGTTATGCGCAGCAGCGGCTTCAGCAGGCGACGCGCGACGAGCTGCTCGAGTACGACCGCACGAGCGGCGGGCTGTTGTACCTGTATCGCGATCCGGCGTCGTTCGAGCGCGGCGTCGCGAACATGCGGATTCTGACCGACAACGGTCTGCCGCTCGACATCCTGGATGCGCGGGCCACCGTCGAACGCGAGCCGGCGCTGCGCCACGCGGCGGCCGGGATCGCGGGTGCGATCCATTGCCCGAGCGACGAGAGCGGCGACGCGCATCTGTTCACCCGTGCGCTCGCCGAGCGCTGTCGTGCGCTCGGCGTCGAATTTCGCTTCGGCACGTCGATCGACGGCGTGCGCGCGAGCGCCGACGCGATCGACTACGTCGAAACATCGCAGGGTCGCGTGAGCGGCGATCGTTACGTGCTCGCGCTCGGCGTGTATTCGCCGGGCGTCGCGCGCGCGCTCGGCTACCGGCTGCCGATCTATCCGGTCAAGGGGTACTCGGTCACGCTGCCGATCGGCGACACGCACGAGCCGCCGGCGCTCGGCGGCGTCGAGGAGAACCAGCTCGTCGCCTGGGCGCGCTTCGGCGACCGGCTGCGGCTGACCGCGACCGCCGAATTCAGCGGCTACGACACCACGCATTCGCCGGGCGATTTCGCGCACATGCTCGCGACCGCGCGGGCACTGTTCCCGAACGGCGCCGACTACGCGAAGCCGTCGTACTGGGCGGGGCTGCGGCCGATGACGCCGGAGGGTACGCCGATCATCGGTGCATCCCGGCACCGCAACCTGTTTTTCAACACCGGCCACGGCCATATGGGCTGGACCATGTCGTGCGGCACCGCGAAGATCGTGGCGGATCTGATCCACGGCAAGCGGCCCGACATCGACATCACCGGGATGACCCTGCAATGAGCGAACTTCTCTCTACCCCCCAGACGTCCGATCCGGGCGTCGGCGCCGGCCCGGCGCGCGATGCGTACGCCCGCTTCGATTTCTCGCTCGACGCCGGCATCGCGCGGCGCGCGGCGATCGGCCTCGTCGTGCTGGCGACCGATCATACGATCGAATACGAGTGGCGACGTCTGCTCGCCATCGATGGCGTCGCGTTCTACGAAAGCCGGATCGCGAATTCGGCCGAAATCACGGCCGAAACGCTCGCGCGGATGGACGGCGGCATCTGCGCGGCGGTCGAGTTGATCCGGCCGGGCGAGCGCCTCGACGTCGTGGCGTTCGGCTGCACGTCGGCGTCGATGGTGCTCGGCGAGGAGCGTGTGTTCGAGCGCATTCGCGAGGCGCGGCCCGGCGTCGCGTGCACCACGCCGATTACCGCGGCACGCGTCGCGCTGACGGCGCTCGGTGCGCGCGGCGTCGCACTGCTGACGCCGTACGAGCGCGCGATCAACGATGCGATGGCCGCGTACCTGCGTGCGCGCGGCGTCGATATCGTGCGGGTGGGCTCGTTCGAGCACCGCGACGACAACGAGGTCGCCCGGATCGAGCGCGCGTCGATCGAGCACGCGGTGTTGACGCTCGCCGCCGATCCGGCCGTCGATGCGGTATTCGTGTCGTGCACGAGCCTGCGCATCGTCGATGCGCTGGCCGACATCGAGGCGCGGGCGGGCAAACCCGTGCTGTCGAGCAATCACGCGCTCGCATGGCACGCGCTGCGGCTCGCGGGCATCGACGACCCCGTGCCGGGCTTCGGCAGCCTGCTGATGCGCTGATCCATGGCTCGTGCAGGTAAAAAGACGCGCGCGGGCAAATTGCCGATGGATAATGACGCGCGGTGACAACAGGTGGAACCAGGAGACGAGATGTCGACTTCCGTTATGGCTGGCCGGGAGACCGCGGCGCCCACGCGCACGGGCCTCACGGTCAACGAGATTTACGAGCAGTTGAAACAGATGGCCGTGCTGTACGAGATCCGGCCGGGCGAACGGTTCAACGAGCTGGAGCTTGCCGAGCGCTTCAACGTCAGTCGTACGCCGATTCGCGAGGCGCTGAACCGGCTCGTTGCCGAGAATTTGCTGGTGTTCGTGCCGAACCGCGGTTTCTTCATTCGGGAACTGGAGGGGAAGGATGTGTTCGATCTGTTCGAATTGCGTCGCTCGATCGAGACGACCGCGGTGATGCTCGCGTGCGAGCGTGCGTCGGACAACGACATCAAGGCGCTGCGTCGCTTCTGGAAGCAGGTGATGAAGAATGCCGCGCGGATGTCGTCGGCCGAGCTGGTCGTCAAGGACGAGCAGTTTCACCTGGAGCTCGCCGCGTTGTCGGGCAATGCCGAGATCGGCCGGGTGCTGCAAGGGATCAACGCGCGGATTCACTACGTGCGCTGGGTCGACGTCGATCAGCGACGCAACGAGGCGTTTACCGAGCATCTCGAGATTCTCGATGCGCTCGCCGAACGCGACGCGGCGCGCTGCACAACGCTGACGGACACGCATATCCGCTGGCGGATGGAAGAGATCACGCGCGTCGTCCAGGCGAGCGTCGTCAAGCTGTACGCAAAATAAGGAAAGACCGGCTGCGGCGCGTGCGACGCTCGCGTGCCGCACGCGAACGGGCAGGACCGGCCGGTCGACGAGACAAGCAGTCGTGCAAAGGAGGACGGGCCGCCCGGATCGACCGGCGCGGCGCATCGCTACCTGATCGTCACGAGGTGCCGTCATGCCACACGGTACGTTGGTCACGCTGTACAAACCCTCCGCCGCGCAGATCGAGCATTTGCTGACCTTGCCCGCGAAAAGCCCCGCCGTCGTCGCGGTCGACAATTCGCCCGTCGCCGATCCCGCGCTGTACGCACGGCTCGCTGCGGGCGGCGTCGACGTGATCCCGAATCACAATCGCGGCGGTATCGCCGGTGCGTTCAACGCCGGCGTCGAATTCCTGATCGGCCGCGGCTGCGACGTCTTCTTCATCTTCGACCAGGATTCGCACGTTCCGGACGACTATTTCGATCGCATGCTGGCCGGCTGCGCGCGGGTGGGCGACAGCCGCTTCCTGGTCGGCCCGCGGATCTTCAACCGCAATTTTCAGCGCGACCTGCCGTTGTTCACGGTGCGCCGGTGGTCCGCGCAGATCACGCCGATCCACGGCGGCGCGCACGGCCTGCTGTCGTGCTCGGTCATCATCTCGTCGGGCACCGCGATCTCGCTCGACGCGTATCGTGCGCTCGGCCGCTTTCGCGAGGACTTCTTCATCGACCACGTCGACGCGGAATACTGCATGCGCGCGCAGGCGCACGGCGTACCGGTGTGCGTCAACGCCGACGTGTCGCTGCCCCACGAACTCGGCAGCCCGTCCGCGCAGCAGCACTGGCCGCGCGTCGAGATCTTCGATCAGAGCGCGCTGCGCCACTACTATGCGGCGCGCAACTGCATCCTCGTCGCGCGCGACTACTGGCGGCGCTATCCGGCGATGCTGCTGATCAATCTCATCACGCTCAAGCACGTCGCGTTCGTGCTGCTGCATGCGCGCAACAAGCGACTGAAGCTGAAGGCGATCTATTGCGGCGTGACGGACGGGCTGCGAGGGCGGTACGGGCGCGTGTGACGCGTGATTTATCGCGGCATCGGCGCACGATGAACGCGCCATACAATTCGGATCACTGATTATAAGAGAGGATTCCAGATGAACTTGCCTACGCCGATTCACCGCCGCTATACGGGCGCGTTCTCCGTCGCGCCGACGATCTTCACCGAGTCGGGCGAGATCGACATGCCGGGCCAGAAGCGCTGTGTCGACTTCATCATCGACGCGGGAGCGGACGGCCTGTGCATCCTGGCGAACTACTCGGAGCAGTTTTCGTTGACCGACGACGAGCGCGAGCGGCTCATCGCCGCGATCCTCGAGCACGTGGCGGGGCGCGTACCGGTGATCGTGACGACCACGCATTTCAGTCCGGCGATCTGCGCGGCGCGCAGCCGCGCCGCGCAGGCGGCCGGTGCGTCGATGGTGATGGTGATGCCGCCGTACCACGGCGCGACGATTCGTTGCGGCGAGGCTGCGATCGAGCAGTTCTATGCGGAGCTTTCCGACGCGATCGCGATTCCGATCATGTACCAGGATGCGCCGATGAGCGGCACGCAGGTATCGGCCGCGTTTCTGGCGCGTATCGCGCACACGATTCCGAATCTGCGCTACTTCAAGATCGAGGTGCCGCAATCGGCGGCGAAGCTGCGCGAGTTGATCGCGCTCGGCGGCGACGCGATCGAGGGGCCGTTCGACGGCGAGGAAGCAATCACGCTGCTCGCCGATCTCGATGCGGGCGCGACCGGCAGCATCCTCGGCGGCGGTTATCCGGACGGGCTGCGGCCGATTCTCGCCGCGTATCTCGCCGGGCAGCGCGACGAGGCAGTCGCCCAGTACGAGCAATGGCTGCCGTTGATCAATTACGAGAACCGTCAGGCCGGCCTGCTGGCGGCGAAGGCGCTGATGAAGGAGGGCGGCGTGATCGCATCGGACGCGCCGCGCCGTCCGCTCGCGCCGCTGCATCCGGCCACGCGCGCGGGCCTGATCGAGATCGCGCGACGGCTCAACGCGCTGGTGCTGCGCTGGGCACGCTGACGCGGCCGCCTCGCAGCACGACCTTGCGATTTCCGCCGCGGTCCGTGCGCACGACGCGTACGCGTGGCCGCCGCACTCGATGACCCAACCAAGGAACCCGAAGAATGAGCATGCCGACGATACGCGCGGTCCGCGCGCTGACGGTGCGTGGTGGCGGTGCCGACTACCACGATCAGGATGCCGGTCACTGGATCGACGACCACATCGCGACGCCGATGTCGCGCTACCCCGAATACCGGCAAAGCCGCCAGTCGTTCGGCATCAACGTGCTCGGCACGCTCGTGATCGAGGTCGAGGCCAGCGACGGCACGGTCGGTTTCGCGGTGACGACCGGCGGCGAGATCGGCGCGTTCATCGTCGAGCGGCATCTCGCGCGCTTCATCGAAGGGCAGCGCGTGACCGACATCGAGAAGATGTGGGATCAGATGTTCCATGCGACGCTGTACTACGGGCGCAAGGGTGTCGTGCTCAATGCGATCTCCGGCGTCGATCTCGCGCTGTGGGATCTGCTCGCCAAGGTCCGGCGGGAGCCCGTGCACCAGTTGCTCGGCGGCAAGGTGCGCGACGAGCTCGAGTTCTACGCGACCGGTGCCCGGCCCGATCTCGCGAAGGAGATGGGCTTCATCGGCGGCAAGCTGCCGCTGCATCACGGCCCGGCCGAGGGAGAGGCCGGCCTGCGCCGCAATCTCGACGCGCTTGCCGACATGCGTTCGCGTGTCGGCGCCGATTTCTGGCTGATGCTCGACTGCTGGATGAGTCTCGACGTGCCGTATGCGACGCGGCTCGCGCACGAAGCGCACGCGCTCGGCCTGAAATGGATCGAGGAATGCCTGCCGCCCGACGACTATTGGGGCTATGCGAAGCTGCGCCGCGACGTGCCGCGCGGCATGCTCGTCACGACCGGCGAGCACGAGGCGACCCGCTGGGGCTTCCGGATGCTGCTGGAGATGGAGTGCTGCGACATCATTCAGCCGGACGTGGGCTGGTGCGGCGGGCTCACCGAGCTGATCCGGATCTCGGCGCTCGCCGACGCGCGCGGCGTGCTGGTGATTCCGCACGGCTCGTCGGTCTACAGCTATCACTTCGTCGCGACGCGCCACAACAGCCCGTTTGCCGAATTCCTGATGATGGCGCCGCAGGCGGATCGCGTCGTGCCGATGTTCGATCCGCTGCTGCTCGACGAACCGGTGCCGGTCGGCGGGCGGATGAAGGTGCCCGACACGCCCGGCTTCGGCGTGCGCCTGAATCCGGACGTGCGCATGCAGCGTCCGTACGAACACTGAGCGCGCGAATGCGTGCATCCGCATCGTGATGTGGCCGGCTCGAACGGCGCGGCAGCCGCTGCGGCGCGCGCGATGGTCGAGGCAGAGGAGGGCGCAATGACGAAGTTGCTCGAAGACAGGATCGTCGTCGTGACGGGCGGATCGCGCGGGATCGGCCGTGCGATCGCGCTGGCGTGTGCTCGGCATGGCGCCGACATCGTCGTCAATTACTGGACGAATCCGTTGCTGCCCGCGCAGGCCGAGCACGAGATCGACGCGCTCGTCGACGCGATCCGCGCGACGGGGCGCGACGCGCTGGCCGTGCCGGGCGACGTCGCGCAGCCCGACACGGCGCGCGCGCTGGTCGCGGCCGCAGTCGAGCGATTCGGCCGGATCGACGTGCTGGCGAGCAATGCCGGAATCTGCCCGTTCCACGGCTTCCTGGACTTGCCGCCCGAGCTGCTGCAACGAACGATGGAAGTGAACCTGCACGGCGCGTTCTACATGACCCAGGCCGTCGCCCGGCAAATGGCCGCGCAAGGGCGCGGCGGCGCGATCGTCGCGACCAGCTCGATCAGCGCGCTGGTCGGCGGCGGCATGCAGACACACTACACGCCGACCAAGGCTGGCGTCCATGCGCTGATGCAGTCGTGCGCGGTCGCGCTCGCGCCGCACCGGATTCGCTGCAATTCGGTGCTGCCCGGCACGATCCGGACCGAAATCAACGACGACGATCTCGCCGCGCCCGGCAAGACCGAGTACTTCGAGCGCAGGATTCCGCTCGGTCGCCTCGGCGAGCCGGACGACGTCGCCGACTGCGTCGTGTTTCTCGCGTCCGACATGGCGCGCTACGTGAACGGCGCCGCGCTGCTCGTCGACGGCGGCATGTACGTGAACCTTCAGTGAAACGACGACGCATGACCATGGAAACGATCGCCTTCAGGATGCGCCTGCAACCCGGCAAGCGGGACGAATACCGGCGCCGGCACGATGCGATCTGGCCGGAACTGGCCGACGCGCTTCGTGCGGCGGGTATCTCGGACTACTGGATCTTTCTCGACGATGACACCCATCACCTGTTCGCCGTGCTCAAACGGCCGGCCGATCACCGGATCGCGCAACTCGCCGAAACGGACGTGATGCGTCGCTGGTGGGCGTACATGGCCGACCTGATGGCGACCGGGCCGGACGGGCGCCCGGTCGAGAAAGCGCTGGAGCCGATGTTTCATCTGGAATGAGGCCGGCCGCTCGACGGGCGGCCACGTTCGACGTGTGCCGACCCGTTGCAGCGGATCATCGTGTCGCATCAACTCATGGAGCCCACATGCAGGTTGTCGATCCCCATGTCCATTTCTGGGACGCCGACGCGCTGAGCTACGGCTGGCTCGATCGTGCCCAACCGGCGTTCTCGGGCGCGGTGGCGGAATTGCCGCGCCGGTACCAGCCCGCGGACCTGCGCGCGGACGCCGGCGCGGATATCGACGTGCTGAAGGTCGTGCATGTCGAGGCGATCCACGATGCGTGGACGACGCCGAGCGAAGTCGACTGGCTGCAGGCGCTTGCCGATGCGCCGGCGAGCGGCGGGATGCCGGACGGCATCGTCGCGGGTGTCGACCTGTTCGCGCCGGACGCACGCATCCGGCTCGCCGGCGCGGCGGCGCATCCGAACGTGCGCGGCATCCGGCAGGTGTTGAACCGGCATCCGGACCCCTGGTACAACTACGTCGACGTGAATTATCTGGCCGAGCCGCGCTGGCGAGAGAACTTCGGGATGCTGAGCGAGTTCGGTTTGTCGTTCGACCTGCAGCTGTACCCTGCCCAGGTCGGCGCTGCGCTTGCCGTCATCGATGCGCACCCCGACACGCCCGTGATCGTCAATCACACGGGCATGTTCGTCGACCGAAGCAGCGTGCACGGCTGGCGCGAATGGCGCGACGGACTGCGCGGGCTCGCGCGGCGGGCGAACGTGACGATGAAGCTGTCCGGGCTCGCGATGTTCGACCATCGCTGGACGGTCGAAAGTTTCCGCCCGTACGTGCTCGAGGCCATCGACGTGTTCGGCGTGGCGCGCTGCATGTTCGCGTCGAACTTCCCGGTCGATCGGCTCCATGCCGGCTATCGGGCGCTGTGGCACGCTTATGCGGCGATCGTCGCGGGAGCCGGCGACGATGAGCGCGACGCGCTGTTCGTCCGCAATGCACTGCGAATTTACCGATTGTGAGCCGCGTGCCACCGTGGACGTCAACGGACGTGCACTCCGCGCGTCGCCGGTCGGCGTGATTCGCACCGCGCCGCAACGTACGCTTGCGCCGGCGCCGACGGGCCACGCGCAGTAGCGCGGCTGGCGCGATCGATGCGGCTGTATCGGCGCCGGCCACACTGCGCGCCGTCGAGCGGCGCGGGCCGGCGCCGCCCAGGCACCTGCTCGCTTCAACCGCGCAGCGCGGTCGCGACGACGCTCGCCAACGGCGTCGTGGGTCGACCGATCAGTCGCGCGAGGGCGCCGCCATCGTCGAACAGCGCACCGCGCGACGCGGCCACGTCGGCGTCGGCCAGGACGCCGGCAAACTCGGGCGGCAGCCCGGCGCTCGTCAGCGCGTCGGCATAAGCGTCCTGCGCGAGATCGTTGTACACGACGGGCTTGCCGGACTGCCGCGAAACCTCGGCAGCCAGTTGCGTGAGCGTGAACGCATCGTCCGCCGCCAGTTCATACGTTTTTCCTGCATGGCCGTCCGTCGCCAGTGCCACGGCCGCGGCCGCCGCATAGTCCTCGCGCGCGGCGGAAGAGAAGCGCCCGTCCTTCGCGGCCCCGATGAACGCGCCGTGCTCGAGCGCCGCGGGGAGAGCCATCAGATGATTCTCGGTGTACCAGCCATTGCGAAGGATGACGGCGGGAAGGCCGGCGGCCGCGATGATTTCTTCCGTCTGCCGGTGCTCGATCGCGAGTCGGGCGGGCGAGGTGTCGGCGTGCAGCATGCTCGTATAGGCGAGCAGCGAGACTTCCGCCCGCCGGGCCGCGTCGATCACCGCGCGATGCAGCGGCAGGCGCCCGGCGACTTCGGTCGACGAGATCAGCAGGAGTTTGTCGACCCCGACGAACGCGCTGGCGAGCGTTTCAGGCCGCGTGTAGTCGGCCTCGCGCACCACCACGCCGCGCGCCTCGAGGTCGCGTGCCTTCGCGGGATTCCTGACCGCCGCGACGATCCGGCTGGCTGGCACGGTTTCAAGCAAGGCATCGATCACAAGGCGCCCGAGTTGCCCGGATGCTCCCGTTATTGCATACATGTTCATTCTCTCCGTGAATCGGTGGGTGAGGCTCCCAGTGTAGGGATGAAGGTTTCCATTGGAAACCACCTATCCATCGGTTACCATCATTTTCAAGTAACCAAATGGAAACCATCCCGGGACGACGATGGGCTTGAGAATGCGAAAGAAGGTGGAGCCGCTTCCCGGCTGCCCGATGTCGAAATGCATGGCGCTGATCGGCGGCCTCTGGACGCCCGAACTGATCTGGTGCCTGAGCAATGGCTCGCGTCGGTTTTCGGAGTTGCGGC
Organism: Burkholderia sp. KCJ3K979; assembly: GCF_016759955.1. Lineage (NCBI taxonomy): Bacteria > Pseudomonadati > Pseudomonadota > Betaproteobacteria > Burkholderiales > Burkholderiaceae > Burkholderia > Burkholderia sp. KCJ3K979. The sequence goes on along the minus strand of NZ_JACFYV010000014.1, from coordinate 46,370 downwards.
GCGACAACCCGACCATCACCGCGAAGGTGCTGACCGGCAGGCTGCGTGATCTCGAGGAGCGGGGCGTGATCCGGCGAAGCGTGTTGCCGACGTCGCCGCCGTCGGTGGAATACGAGTTGACGTCGCTGGGCCAGGAACTGCTGCCGGCGATTACGTCGATCGTGGAGGTCGGGTCGCGCCTGCTGCTTCGCGACCGGCCCCGCTAGCCATTTCCGCCTGGCCGGCCTACCGTGCCGCCGCCGAACGCTTCCGCTTCGTATTTGGCAACGGCTCGTGCTGCATCGGCCCCTTGACGAGTTCGCTCATCGCGTCGCGAATCCAGCGGTTGGCCGGCTCGTGATGAAAGCGCGGATGCCAGTGCAGATAAAGCTCGTACGTGGGGGCGGGGAAGGGCAGCGGCAGCAGCTTGACGTTCACGAACTCCGCGAAGCGCCGCCCGACGGCCTGCGGCACCGCCGCGATCATGTCCGACCCGGCGACGACGAACGGCACGCCGATGAAGCGCGGCGTACTGAAGCGGACGTTGACGCGAATCCCGAGGCGCTCGTGCGTGCGGGCGAGCACGTCCTGCTCGCGGCCTTCGGGATGCACCATCACGTGCGCGGCGGCGCGGTACTGATCGAGCGATAGCGTGTCCCCGATTTCCGGATGATCGTCGCGGGCGATACACACATACGAGTGCCGGTACAGCGCCTTGCGCTTCAGCGATTCGCTGTTCAACCCCGGAAAGTAGCCGATCGCGAGGTCGACGTCGCCGCTCGCCAGCCCTTCCTCCAGCTCCGGCATGCTGAGCGCGACCGTCTTGATGCTCACGTGCGGCGCGGCCTTGTCGAGAAAGCTCTCCAGGCGGGGCAGGAACACCATTTCGCCGATGTCCGACATGCACAGCACGAAGTTGCGCGACGACCCGGCGGGGCGGAACTCGGGCATCGGCAGGATTTCGGTCTGCACCAGATCCAGTAGCCGCGCCACCGGCTCGCCGAGCGCCTGCGCGCGCGGCGTCGGCTCCATGCCGCGGCCCGTGCGCACGAACAGCGGGTCCTCGAACAGCTCGCGCAGCTTCGACAACGCATAGCTCATCGCCGGCTGGCTGAGCCCGATGCTGACGCCCGCCTGCGTCACATGGCGCTTTTTCAGCAGCGCATCGAACACTTTCAGCAGATTCAGGTCGACCTGACGAATATCCATGGTTTGGATGATACCTATCGATTTCACATAATTGACGGATTTTATCGGGCTTCCTACCATCGTTTCCACAACAAAGGAGTGAGACACCATGTCCGATGGACGCAAGCCGCAACGCCCGTTGCGCAGCAATTTCCCGCGCGGTTCCTACCTCGGCGCGGTGCGCGCCGCGCAGTGGCGCAATCTCGGCATCAGCGAGGAAGACCTCGACAAGCCGAAGATCGCCATCGTCAATTCCTCGTCCGAACTCGCCACCTGCTTCAGCCATCTCGACGGCATCGCCGCGCAACTGAAACAGACGATCCGTGCCGCGGGCGCGCTGCCGTTCGAGATCCGCACCGCGGCGCCGAGCGACTTCATCACCGGCGCGGGCGCACGCGGCGCCTACATGCTGGCCGCGCGCGACCTCGTCACGAACGACATCGAAGTGGCCGTCGAGGGCGCGCAACTCGACGGCATGGTGTGCCTCGCGTCGTGCGACAAGACCGTGCCGGGCCAGCTGATGGCCGCCGCGCGGCTGAATATCCCGAGCATCGTCGTCGCGTGCGGTTATCAGCCGAGCGGCGAATATCGCGGCGAGCACGTGGACATCGAGGACGTGTTCGTCGGTGCGATGCATGCGCTGACCGGCAAGCTGCCCGTCGAGGACCTGATCGGCATGAGCCAGAACGCGATTCGCGGCCCCGGCGTGTGTTCGGGGCTCGGCACCGCGAACTCGATGCACATGGTCAGCGAGGCGCTCGGCATGTCGTTGCCCGGCAGCACGCCGGTCGCCGCCAACAGCGAGCGGATGTTCGCGTTCGTGCGCGAAGCCGGCGCGCGCATCGTCGAGATGGTGCGCGACGACCTGAAGCCGCGCGACATCCTCACGCACGGCGCGTTCGCGAATGCGGTGAAGACGGTGCTCGCGGTCGGCGGCTCGATCAATACGGTCAAGCACTTGCAGGCGGTCGCGGCCGAAGGCGGGCTCGACGTCGACGTGTACGCGCTGTTCGAAGCATTCGCCGCGCAGATCCCGGTGCTGACCGGCGTGCGTCCGGTCGGCTCGCACACGATCGAGCAACTGGAGGCGGCGGGCGGCGGCCGCGGCGTGATGAAGCGGCTCGAAGCGTGGCTCGACACCGGTGCGCTGACGGTGACCGGGCGCACGGTGAAGGACAACCTGGCCGAGGCGACGATCGCCGACGACGACGTGATCCGCCCGCCGCAACGCGCGTTCGCGAACCATCCGGCCATCGTGCTGGTGCGCGGCAACCTCGCCCCGCAGGCCGGCATCGTCAAATTCGGCATCTCGCCGACCAAGCAGCGCACGTTTACCGGCGACGCGATCTGCTTCTCGACCTCCGACGACGCGATCGCCGCGATCAAGGACGGCCGCGTGCAGCCGGGCAAGGTCGTCGTGATGCGCGGCGCGGGCGTGTGCGGCGGCCCGGCGATGGGCGGCGGGGCGTCGCGCGTGGTGTTCGCGATCGACGGCGCGGGCTTGTCCGAGCAGGTCGCGATGCTCACCGACGGACATCTGTCGGGGCTGGTCTGCAAGGGGCTGGTGGTCGCGGAAGTGGCGCCGGAAGCGGCGACTGGCGGCCCGCTCGCGTTCGTCGAGGACGGCGACACGATCGACATCGATCTGGACCGGCGCGTCTGCGACCTGAAGGTCGACGAAGCCGAGCTGGCGCGCCGCCGCGCCGCATGGCAGCGTCCCGCGCCGGTCAACGACACCGGCTGGCTGAAAATCTACCGCGCGACGGTCGGCACGATGCCGCAAGGCGCGGTGCTCGGCGCGGACCGGCCGGCGCGGGAGCGTTGAGATGAGCGGCGAAACCGTAATCGACATCGGCACGGTGATCGAGCGGCAGCAGACCACCCGCTTCGGTGTCCTGCTGATCGTCGCGATGGGCGTGATGATGATGACCGAAGGCTACGACCTCGCCGCGATGGCGTTCGCGGCCCCGGCGCTGAGCCGCGCGTGGCACCTCAAGCATGGCGTGCTCGGCCCGGTGTTCGGCGCATTCGTATTCGGCACGATGATCGGCGCGTTCGTGCTCGGCTATCTCGGCGACGTGATCGGCCGCAAACGCATGATCGTGATCGGCAGCGTCGTGCTCGCGGGCTTCACGCTCGCCGCGTCGCGTGCCACCGGCCTCGAACAGCTGCTGGTGCTGCGCTTTCTGGCGGGCATCGGCATCGGCGGCGTGGTGCCGAACGCGATCGCCTATACGACGGAGTTCGCGCCGAAGCGCTGGCGCGCGACGTGGGTCACGCTGATGTACAGCGGCTATACGATCGGCAGCAGCGTGGGCGGTCTCGTGTCGGCGTGGCTCGTGCCGAAGTTCGGCTGGCAGGTGGTGTTCGTGATCGGCGGCCTCGCACCGCTCGTGTCGAGCGCGATGTTGTGGTTCGCGGTGCCGGAGTCGATCCGCTTCCTGACGCTCAAGGGCCGTCATGCCGAAGTCGCGCGAATCGTCGCGCGGATCGCACCGGGCTTCGCCGTCGCGCCGCAGGCCCGCTTCGTGATCGGCGGCGCTTCGCAGGATCACGCGCACGAGCGCCGCCGCGACGGCTCGCTGCGGCTGCTGTTCGCGGGCCGGCTGCGCGCGCTGACGCCGGTGCTGTGGGCCGTCTACATCGCGAACTCGATGGCGCTGTTTTTTCTCAGCAGCTGGTTGCCGGTGCTGATCGAAAGCGTGGGCCTCGCACCGCGCGACGCGGCACTCGTCTCGACGATGTTCCAGGTCGGCGGCACGCTGGGCGGGCTCGCGCTGATGCGCTTCGTCGACACGCGCGGCGCCATCATCATCACCGTGCTGCCGCTCGTCGGCACGCCGCTCGTCGCGCTGCTCGGCACCGGACTGCCCGCGCCGATGCTGGTCGCGGCGGTGTTCCTGACCGGCTTCACGGTGGTCGGCACGCAGTTTGGCCTGAACGCGGTCGCGGCACTCGTCTATCCGACCGCGCTGCGCGCGAAAGGCACGGGCGCGGCGGTCGGTATCCAGAAGATCGGCGCGATCGCCGGGCCGGTGATCGGCGGGATGCTGATGTCCGCGCATCTGCCGGTCGAACGGATGTTCTTTCTCGGCGCGGTACCGGTCGCCTTCGTCGCGCTCCTCGCGTTCGCGCTCGGCCGCCTGCATCGCCGCGGCGACGATGCCGCGCCGGACAACGCTCAAACAGGAGCTGCCCATGTCGCTTGAAGTCGTTCCCATTGACGCCGCGCGTCCGGATTTCGTCGGTCTCGCCAGCGGCATCGATCTGACCGCGCCCGTGTCCGAACCGCTCGCATGCGCGATCGACGCCGCGATGAACCGCTACGCGGTGCTGGTGTTCCGCGCTCAGCCGCTCACGCAGGACCAGCAGCTCGCGTTCGCGCGCGCGCTCGGACCGCTCGATGTCGGTTTCAAGCGCGTCGCGCGTCCGCATGCGCGGCTCGCATACCAGGAACTCGCGGACATCTCGAACGTGGACGAGTCCGGACAGATCGCGGACCGCGCGCATCGACGCATCGTCGGCAATCTCGCGAATCAGTTGTGGCACAGCGACAGTTCGTTCCAGCAGCCGGCGGCGCGCTATTCGATGCTGCATGCGGTCGTCGTGCCGGAGTGGGGCGGCGAGACCGAGTACGCGGACATGCGCGCCGCGTGGGATGCGCTCGACCCTCGCGAGCAACGTGAACTCGACGGGCTCGAAGCGGAGCACTACGCGCTGCACTCGCGCTTCCTGCTCGGCGATACCGACTACACCGACGCGCAACGCAACGCGCTGCCGCCGGTGCGCTGGCCGCTGGTGCGCGAGCACGCCGGGTCGGGGCGGCGGCATCTGTTCATCGGCGCGCACGCGACGCATGTCGTCGGTCGCACGCTGGCCGAAGGCCGCGTGTTGCTGATGGATCTGCTCGAACATGCGACCGCGCGCCGTTTCGTGTATTCGCATCGCTGGCGGCCCGGCGATCTCGTGATCTGGGACAACCGCTGCACGCTGCACCGCGGCCGCCGTCACGATCTGTCGGTGCGCCGCGAGTTGCGGCGCGCGACGACGGTCGACCTCGACCGATACGTGACGGCGCCGGCGGAGCAACTCGAACCTGTACAGGGAGCACGCTAATGCAGTTGAACGACGACGAACAGGCGATGCTCGACGGCCGTGACGGCGCGGCCGTGCAGCGCGCGATGGATCTGCTGGTGCGCTACGGCGAAGCGCTCGGCGCGTCGCGCCTGGTGGACACGAACAACGTGTGCGGCACGGTCGGCGCGACGATGCCGTTCCTGCGCGATTACGCGGCCACGCACGGCGGCCTCGACGCGGTGTTTTCCGAATTCAACCTCGATAGCCCCGAGGTGGTCGAGGTGCCGAAGGCGAAGGTCTTCAGCAGCCACCTGCAGCAGGGGCTCGACCCGCAGCATGCGGGGCGCCAGGGCATCGACGGCGAGATCGTGAAGCTGTACCGCCAGGGCGAGGCGTTCACCGGGCGGCTCGGCATCCAGCCGCTCAATACCTGCGCGCCGTACCTGACCGGCAACGTGCCGGTGCGCGGCGAGCATTGCGCGTGGATGGAGTCGTCCGCGGTCATCTACATCAACGCGGTGCTCGGCGCGCGCACCAATGCCGAAGGGCGCGAGAGCACCGGCGCCGCGATGCTGACCGGCAAGATTCCGTACTGGGGCCTGCACCTCGACGAAAACCGCGGCGGCACGCATCTGATCGAACTCGACGTCGACGTGAAGACGGTGCAGGACTGGGGGCTGCTCGGCTACTACGTCGGCGAATGCGTGCAGGACCGCATTCCGGTGATCGACGGCCTGCGCGACGTGCCGAACCTGCCGAAGCTCAAGCACTTCGGCGCGGCCGCGGCTTCGTCGGGCGGCGTCGAGATGTACCACATCGTCGGCCAGACGCCGGAGGCACGCACGCGCGACGAAGCGTTTCGCGGCCGCAAGCCGCTCGAGACGATCCGCTACGGCGCGGCCGAGCGGCGCATCGCGTACGAGCGCGTCAACACCACCGCGAAAGACGCCCAGGTCGACTTCGTGATGCTCGGTTGTCCGCACTATTCGATCGAGCAGATCTGGGAGGTCTGCCAGTTGCTCGAAGGCCGCCGTATCGGCACGAATACCGAGCTGTGGATCTTCACCGCGCGCGCGACCCGCCAGCTGGCGGACCAGGCCGGCTATACGAAGCTGATCGAGGACGCGGGCGGGGTGCTGATGACCGACACGTGCTCGGCGATCGGTCGCGTGATGCCCAAGGGCACGCGCGTCGTCGCGCTCGATTCGGCGAAGCAGGCGCACTACCTGCCGGCGATCATGGGCGTGCAGGCGTGGTTCGGCACCACGGCCGATTGCATCGAGGCTGCGGTGAGCGGCCGCTGGAACGGAGGGCTGGCGGCATGAGCACGCATCACGAAATTCACGAAATGACGGGCAAAGCCCGCACGCCGATCGTGCTGCGCGGACGCAAGGTGGTCGGCGGCCGTATCGAGGGCGAGGCGCTCGTCACACGCGATCGCATCTCCGGCTGGGGCGGCATCGATCCGCGCACCGGCACGATCATCGAGACGCGTCACGAACTGCGCGGCCAGAGCTTCGCGAACAAGGTGCTGGTGTTTCCCGGCGCGAAGGGTTCGTCCGGATGGTCCAGCCAGTTCCATATCGCGCGAATCGCGGGCACCGCCCCGGCCGCGATGCTGTTCAACGAAATGACCACGAAGATCGCGCTCGGCGCGGTGGTGAGCCACGCGCCATCGCTGACCGACTTCGACATCGATCCGCTCGACGTGATCGAAACGGGCGACTGGGTGCGCGTCGATGCCGAGCGCGGCGTCGTCGAAGTGCTCAAGCGCAGCCGCACCTGATTCCGGCGCGCGGCTTCGCCCGCGCGCCACCGCGATGGATTTTCAAGGAGAGCATGTTTTGAACACTGGTACTCGTATCGTCCGCCGCGACGGCCAACCGACGGGCTGGACACTCGACGCCGACGTGTGCATCGTGGGGGCGGGCATCGCCGGCACCTCGGCTGCGCTCGAAGCGGCCGCGCTGGGCCGCAAGGTCGTGCTGGTCGACAGCCTGCCCGCGCTCGGCGGCCAGGCGGTCAACTCGATCATCGGCACGTTCTGCGGGCTGTTCTCGAACGGGCCGCGGCGGTTCCAGGTCACGCACGGCATCGCGGACGGCATCCTGCGCGATCTCGGCGAGAAGGGCGCGCTGCACTACAAGGAGGGGCCGCTGACGACCGTCGTGCTGTACGACGAAGTCGCACTCGCACGCTGGATCGAGCAGAAGATTCTCGACGCAGGCATCACCGTCGTGCTCGGCGCCGTGTTGCGCGACGTGGTGCGCGAAGGGCGGCGGGTGCGCGAGCTCGACGTCGCGACGCGCTACGGCGACGTACGCATCGCGGCCGACGGCTTCGTCGACGCAAGCGGCGATGCCGCGCTCACGTGGCTGGCCGGGTTCGACTGCCAGGAGCCGGAAACGCCGATTCGCGGCACGCAGATGATCGTGCTCGAGAACCTCGACGAGACCGATCTGCCGACGCCGCCCGCGTTTCGCGAGCGCGTCGAGGCAAAGGCGCACACGTATGGGCTGGAGCGCAAGGATGGGCTCGTGTTCTATTTCCGCGGCCGCAACATCGGCATCGCGAACATGACGCACATCGAGACGCCGCTCGAACCGATGGCGGCGTCGCGCACCGCGCTCGTCGGCCGCGACCAGGCGGACCGCGCGTTCGAGTTCCTGCGCGCCGAGTATCCGCACATCTATCGCAACGCGCACATCCGCAGCTACGGGCTGCCCGGAATCCGGCAGACGCGCTGGATCGTCGGCGCCCAGCAGTTGCGCTCGGAAGACGTGATCGCCGCCCGGCAGTTTCCGGACGCGGTCGCACGCACCTCCTGGCCGATCGAATTGCACGATCGCGCCGAAGGCTACGAATGGAAGCCGTTCGGCGACGACCATCTGCATACCGTGCCGTTTGGCAGCCTCGTCGTGAAGGACGCCGACAACCTGATCGCGGTCGGCCGCTGCATCGACGCGGACGCGACCGCGCTGTCGAGCGTGCGGGTGATGGGGCCGTGCATCGCGATGGGCGCGGCGGCCGCGCACGCGTTCGATCTCGCGGATGGCGGCAGTGTCCACGACATCGATCGCGGCCTGCTGCGCGAGCGGCTCGCCGACAATGTCGATCGAATCGATCCGCCGCATCTGAAGCACTGACGCACGACCCGCCGGCCGCGCGGCAATACCAAAGAGGTGCATCGGGCGCTCCGCGAGGAGGCTCGCAACCAGCATCCGCTGCCGCGCCGGCCAGAGACGAAACGAAGGAACGCGTGACGCGCCGGGATCTGCCGGCGCGCCGACGCGGCACCTGAGGAGGAGACGATGATTCAAACCTTGCCCGATGCGCGCACGGTGGACGTGTCGCGCCTGATCGACGAACAGAGAATCGGCCGCTTCGCGATCCTGCTTATCGCGTCGACCTGGCTCGTGATGCTGACCGACGGCTACGAGCTCAGTGCGCTGGCGTTCGCCGCGCCTTCGCTGATTCGCGCCTGGCACATCGAGCGCAGCGTGCTCGGGCCGGTGTTCGGCGCCAACGTCTTCGGCATCATGATCGGCTCGATCCTGTTCGGCTATATCGGCGACCGGATCGGGCGCAAGCGCGCAATCCTGTTCGGTGCATGCTGGTACGGGCTCATCACGTTCGCGACCGCATGGGCGTCGAGTGTCGACCACCTGCTGTGGCTGCGCTTCGCTGCGGGCATCGGCATCGGCGGCGCGGTGCCGAACGCGTTCGTGCTCGTGTCGGAATTCGCGCCGAAGCGGCTGCGGGCGACCTGGGTCACGCTGATGTTCACCGGCTATACGCTCGGAGCGGGCTTCGGCGGCGGCGTTGCCGTGTGGCTCGTGCCGCACTTCGGCTGGCCCGCGGTATTCGTGGTCGGCGGGCTCGCGCCGCTCGTGGTGGCCGCCGCGCTGTCGTTCGTGATGCCGGAGTCGCTGCGCTATCAGGTACTGAAGGGCTGGCCCCGCGACGGCATTGCCGCGACCGCCGCGCGCGTGCGACCCGAACTCGCGTTGCCGCCGGAGGCGCGGTTCGTCGTAACCGACGAGCGCCGCGTCGCGAAGTTCTCGCCGCGCATGCTGTTCGCCGGCCGGTTGCGCTACGTGACGACCGCGCTGTGGCTCGCGTACATCGCGAATTCGATGGCGCTGTTCTTCCTGCAAAACTGGCTGCCGGTGCTGATCGAGGCGACCGGCGTCGCCGCGCATCGCGCCGCGCTGATGACGACGCTGTTCTCCGTCGGCGGCACGCTCGGCGGCCTCGTGCTGATGCGCTTCATCGACCGCCATGGCGTGCGGCTCGTCACCTGTCTGCCGCTCGTCGGCTTTCCGCTCGTCGCGGCGCTCGGCATGAACCTCGAGACCGCCTGGCTGACGGCCGCCGTGTTCGGCGTCGGCTTCTGCGTCGCCGGCACCCAGGCAGGTCTCAATGCCGTCGCGTCGATCGTCTATCCGACCAGCTTCCGCTCGAAAGGCACCGGCACCGCGATCGGCGTGGCGAAGATCGGCTCGATCTCCGGCCCGATGATCGGCGGGATGCTGCTCGCCGGGCATGTGCCGGTGCGCGAGTTGTTCCAGGTCGCGGCGCTGCCGGTCGTCACCGTCGCGGCGCTGATGTTCGTGCTCGGTCGCATGTACCGGCCCGGCGACACGCACGACGACGGGCTCGCGGCGTGTGATCCCGCCGGCGCCGAGCCGCCGCTACCCGCGGCGGAGCGCTAGGAACAGCGGCAGCGGCGGAGCTGGCCGGGCGCGGCGCGCGCTCGCGCACGGTCGCCGGTGCGATGCATGCGGCGCGTTCGCGCCCGCCGCGCGTTCCCGCCGCCTTCGATCCGCATCACCTCATTCCATCGAAACCGGAGAAGCACGATGAAAACAGCAGTCTGCACTGCTGCGGTGGCTTGCGCCCTCGCGGCGCCGCTGACGGCCCATGCGCAAAGCTCGGTCACGTTGTACGGCATCATCGATACGGGCATTGCCTGGACGAATACGGTCGCGTCGTCGATCAAGGCGCAGGGCGCCTCACGCTGGTCGATGGCGACCGGCTGGGGCAGCGGTGACCGCCTGGGTTTCCTCGGACGCGAGGACCTCGGCGGCGGCCTCTCCGCGGTGTTCCAGCTCGAAGCGGGGTTCAGCGGATTGAACGGCACGTCGTCGCAGGGCGGCCGACTGTTCGGACGGCAGGCGTACGTCGGCTTGTCGAGCAAGCAGTACGGCAAGCTGACGCTCGGCCGTCAGTACGACTACACGTTCGACTACGTCGCACCGCTGATGGCATGGCTTCAGTTCGGCAGCATCTACGGCGCGCACATCGGGGACGTGGACGACAGCTTCCAGACGTTTCGCCTGAACAACAGCGTCAAGTACGAGGTAAGTCCGCTCGCGGGACTGAAGCTCGGCGCGCTCTATGCATTCAGCAACCAGGCGGGCGGCGGCGCCGGCCAAGGCTTCGCCAACAACCGCGCGTACGGCTTCGGGCTCGATTACCTGCGCGGACCGTTGCATGTGGTCGCGAGCTATCTGCAACTGAACAATCCGTCGGCGGGGATTGCGTCGTCGGGGAATAATCCGAACGGCGCGATCGGCGACGAGTACAGCGGTTCGACCAGCCTCTTCTACAACGCGGGCTTCGTCGAGCGTCAGCGCATCTCGGCACTGGGCGCCGGCTATTCGTTCGGCGCGGCAGCGGTGAACCTGGTCGTCACCGACACGCGGCTCGCTTATCGCGGCGGCCACAGCCTGCGCGTCGACAACTACGAGATCAACGGGCGCTACAACTTCACACCGGTGCTGATCGCGGGGGTCGGCTACATCTTCACCGATGGCCATGGGTATACCGGCAGCGGCGCCACGTCGTTCGCGACCGGCGACCGGCCGAGATGGCATCAGGTGGATGCGGGCATCACCTACCTGCTGTCGAAGCGCACCGATCTGCACATGTCGATGGTCTATCAGCGGCGGGCCGGCGATGCGGGCACCGTTGCGATCAACTTCTTCGGACCGGCGGGGGCGGGGCGTAGCAGCCAGATCGCGGTGCTGGCGGGGCTGCGGCATCGCTTCTAGCCTGCGAGTGGCGCGCGGCGGGCCGGCGCGCGTTGCCGCTTGCCGAACGGGACAGCATCGTCACGACGCTCCGTGAACAGGTCGCCCGGTGTGGCATCCCGCCTGCGCCACGCGTTACGCTTCTTTCAGCCAGGGCATTTCCACGGGCGACACGACCAGTTGCCGGAATTCGCGCTTCAGGTCGAAGATGAACCCGACCAGGATCATGGAGTCGGCGTAAGGAATCGGAAAGACCTGCGGATTTTCCGGGGTACGCAGCGGGCGCTCCGGCGTGTCCGCTGTCGCCGCGGCGTTTTCGCGAACGCTTTCCAGGTCGTCTGCCATGGCCGGGCCGCCGGCTTTCAGCACGCGGCTACGCAGCTCGCTGAAAGGTTCGATGCGCGCGGCGTCTTCGTGGTATTCGGGCACTTCATAAACGAACCAGGACATTGTCGTCTCCCATGAGAAGGGGCGCTATTCTAACGCTACGCGTGGGCGCTGCCGAAAATCCGGGGCGCCCCGTCTTCATGTGGGCTTTCGCCCGGAACGTCAAGTCTTCGCGCCCATAAGTGGATCGCAGCAATGTCACACTTCGGATAGCACCTGATGCGCCGCTCGAACGACCGCATCGACCGTGATGTCGAATTTTTTGTACACGTCCTTGATTTTCCCCGACTCGCCGAAGCTGTGCATGCCGACGAACCGGCCTTCCGGTCCGAGGTACCGCTCCCATCCCAGTTCGACCGCCGCCTCGACCGCGACTCTCGCGGGAGAAGTGCCCAGCACGGCCCGCTGGTAATCGCGTGGTTGCTCCTCGAAGAGCAGGCGGCACGGCATCGATACGACGGCCGTCGGCACGCCTTCCTGCTGCAGGATGTCGCGTGCCTGGACGGCGAGGTCGACCTCCGAGCCTGTCGCGAGCAGCGTGAGTCGGCGCGGCCCGCCATCGGCCTCCCGCAAGACATAGGCGCCGCGCGCCGACTTGTTTTCGTTTCCGGGCTCGTTGCGCAGGAGCGGGACCGGCTGTCGTGACAATGCGAGCAGCGCAGCCCTGCGGGGCTGTTCGAGAATCAGCTCCCAGCACTCTGCCGTTTCGACTGGATCGGCCGGCCGATAGACGGCGAGTTGGGGAATGGCCCGAAGGGCGGCAAGGTGCTCGACGGGTTGATGCGTCGGGCCATCTTCTCCGAGACCGATGGAATCGTGCGTCATCACGAAGATGGCGCGCACCCGCATCATCGCGCTCAAGCGGATCGCCGGACGGCAGTAGTCCGAAAAACAGAGAAAGGTGCCACCGTACGGAATGAGGCCGCCGTGAAGGGCAATGCCGTTCATGGCGGCGGCCATGCCGTGTTCGCGGACGCCGTAGTGGACATATGAACCCTTGAACTGCCCGGGCTCGATCGCGATCTGGTTCTTCGTCTTCGTATTGTTGGACTGCGTAAGATCCGCCGAGCCGCCCAGCAATTCCGGAATCGCGTCGAAGAGAAGATCAAGCACTTCACCGCTGGCCTTGCGGGTGGCCATTGCACTGCCTGAGGCAACAAACGCCTGCCGTGCTGCCGCAATCGCCGTCTTCCAGTCATCCGGAAGCTTTCCGGCATTACGTCGGTCGAATTCGGTACGCAGCGCCTGCGGCGCCCGGCGGACACGCTCATCCCACGCGAGTCTTGCCGTGCGGCCGCGCGCCCCGATCTCCCGCCATGCTTTCAACAGGTCATCCGGGATTTCGAACGGCGGCGAATGCCAATCGAGGGCCTGGCGTGCGCCCGCGATTTCATCCTCGCCCGGGGCATCGCTGTGGGCTTTCTCGGTGCCAGCCTTCGTCGGAAAGCCGAACCCGATGATCGTCCTGCATGCGATCAACGTCGGTCTGTCATGCGTTGTCCTGGCGGTCTCGATCGCGCGCCGTATCGCATCCGTGTCGTGACCGTCGATTTCCAGGACGTGCCACCTAGCCGAGTGAAAGCGCTCGATCTCGTTGTCCGAGACCGCGAGTTTCGTGGCGCCGTCGATGGAAATCGAATTGTTGTCCCAGAACGCGATCAGTCTGCCCAACCGGAGGTGGCCGGCCAACGAAATGGCCTCGTGGCTGATGCCTTCCATCAGGCAACCGTCGCCGAGAAATACGTACGTGTAGTGATCGACGAGATCATCGCCGAACTGCGCATTCATGACGCGCTCGGCCAACGCCATGCCGACGGATTCCGCGATGCCTTGCCCGAGGGGACCGGTCGTCAGTTCGATTCCATCGGCGTGCGAGTACTCCGGATGCCCCGGCGTCTTGCTGCCGACTTGCCGGAAGCGTTTGAGCTCGTCGAGGGTCATGTCGGCATAGCCCGTGAGATAGAGCAGGCTGTAGAGGAGCATCGATGCGTGTCCGTTGGAAAGGACCAACCGATCCCGATCGATCCAGTGGGGGGCGGATGCATCAAATTGCATGAACTCCTTGAACAGGACCGTCGCAACGTCGGCCAGCCCCATTGGCGCACCAGGATGGCCGCTGTTGGCATTCTGTACTGCATCCATTGCAAGGAAGCGAATACAGTTCGCCAGCGCGCGTAGATGCGGGTCTCGCGGGGGCGGCACCGCTTTGGCGGTCGTGCGGGAATGTGCGGTGGGATCGCTCATCGGTTCTCCTGTTTTTGACTCGGAAAGATGAGGCTACGGGGCAATATCCATGCCTTTTCCACGGGTACTGGCCGACGGCCGGGTTGAGATCAATCCTGGTTGGGAATTCCGGGGATTCGACCCTTTTAAATTGATAATACGCATTATGTCAATTTATGTTCCCGTGGTCATCGTGCGCAGCGACTGCGGTCACCCGAAGAGTCGAACATTGCAGTGAGGCATCAGCACCCGTCGTTCGTCCAGATTCGTATCTGTAAAACCCGGTGTGCTCTCATCGAACCGATACAACCCATTCGCAAAACACCTCAATCAATCACCACCTGGCTATTGTCAGGTGACCGTCGCTCGCCCGACATCCATTGCAATTTTAATGAAGGCGCGGCAGAAATATAAAATATCAAAGGCTTGGAAATTAATTTTATGGCGCATGAGACGGAAACAATCAAAACCAATATTCAATAAACGGAAATCCAGGTATCTCTTTAACCTGGCTTCACATCCCCGCGGCCTTCTTACATGCCCGGCACACACCCGTCTCGGCCAGAGGCCGTGCGCAGCCACACGCTGTCGATGCGTCGCTCTCCCGTTCCCGCTACCCATCAGCAACGATCATTTCAAATCCCTCACCAAATCCCGACTTGATTGACGGCGACGACATGAAAAATTAATCTCAAAGAAAATATCTTGTAATTATAAAAACGACCTTCTAGCATCCCCCTGCTGTTCGCGACATGTCTTGTTTAAAAGTCATCACTTGATGCATTCCTCGAACAAACCCATCCATAACCTGGGGAATTACATGAAGAAACTGTCTCGACTGCTGCCCATCACCGCGATTACCGTCGCGAGTCTCAGCGCTTTTGCCCAGGCCGGCGACCAGCCGGCCGCGGTCGACAAGGCACTGCAACTGATCCAGCAGAACCCGGCCGCCTTCAGCGTGGCCGTCAGCGGCACGGCACGCACGTTGAAGTTCGCGGGGCCGCAAGCAGCCGCACCGACCGACGGCGATCAGTTCCAGGTACGTGACGTGATCGTCGATCCCGACGGCACCGAGCACGTGCGCTTCGACCGGTTCCATGCGGGCCTGCCCGTGATCGGCGGCGACGTGGTCGTCCATTCGAGCAAGGGGCAACTGAAGCAGGCCAGCGTGACCCAGCTCGCGCCGATCAACCTCGCCGGCACGGTCGGCAAGGTCGGGAACCGCGCCGTGGTACGCAACGCCCCCGACGTGGGTGCGACGCGCGCGAGACACATCGCGGCCGCACGCTTCAACTCGGACGTGCGCCGCGTCGAGGACGCGGAGCTGGTCGTGTTCGCACGCGACGTCACGCCGACGCTGGCCTACGCGGTACGCGTCTACGGCAAGGCAACCGACACGCATGGCGACGCCGTGCTGTACTACGTCGACGCACGCACCGGCACCGTGCTCGACGCACAGGACCTGATCAAGACCGCCGCCGCGACCGGCACCGGCCGCTCGCTGTACTACGGCAACCTGACGCTCACGACGGACCAGACCGGCACGAACGCGTACCGGATGCTCGATCCGGGGCGCGGCGGCGGCTCGGTCTACGATGGTCGCGGCCTGAGCTCGGACGAAGTCGAGCAAGCGACCGACCTGCCGATCTTCACGAGCAGCACGAACGTGTGGGGCAACAACACGACCACCGATCGGCAGACCGTCGCGGCAGACATCGACTACGGGCTGGCATTGACTTGGGACTACTACAAGACCACGCACAACCGCAACGGCATCTTCAACGACGGCCGCGGCGTGAAGAGCTACGCGCACGTGGTGTTCAATACCGGCAGCGGCACGACGGGCGCGAACGCGGCATGGCTGTCGTCGCGCGTGATGGCATACGGCGACGGCGAACCTGGCACGCGCCTGCCGAAACCCGTGGTGTCGGTCGACGTCGCCGGGCACGAGATGAGCCACGGCGTGACCGAAGCCACCGCCAACCTGAACTATTCGGGTGACGCGGGCGGCCTGAACGAATCGACGTCCGACATCTTCGGCACGCTCGTGAAGTTCTACGCGAACAACCCGAACGATCCCGGCAACTACGTGATCGGTGCACGCGTGGTGAGCGGCGGCCTGCGCAAGATGTACAAGCAGGATCTCGACGGCCGGTCGTTCAGCTGCTATCCGTCCGGCGGCTTCTCGTGGTCGAATCCGCGCCACGATCCGCATTTCTCGTCGGGGGTCGGCAACCGCTTCTTCTATCTGCTGTCGGAAGGCCCGTCGGTGCCGTCGACCGACACCGGCCTGTCGAGAGCGCAACTGGTCTGCAACGGCGACACGACCTTCAGCGGGCTGGGTCGCGACAAGGCCGGCAAGATCTGGTACCGGACGCTGACCGTGTACCTGAACGCCAACTCGAGCTATCCGAACGCGCGGCGTGCGTCGATCCAGGCGGCAAACGACCTGTATGGCGCGAATTCGGCCGAGAGCGCGACGGTCGCGCGCGCGTGGAGTGCGGTGGGGGTGAACTGACCGTGTTTGTATGAACGCGTCGAATCCCGGAAGCCGCGTGGCGGGATTTCGCTTCGGAGAAAAGCGATTCGGCCGTAGTCATGCGGCGTTCGGGTGAATGACGGGAAGGTGCCGACCGATCGTCTGCGTATGCAGGCGGTTGGTCGGTGGATCGTGCGTCCTTGCGGTCCGACAGACGAAGGGGCGCTCGACGGGTACGCATTCCATATGCTGCCAGGCGTGCCGCCTCCAACGTGGCCGGCGTATTCGCGAATCGTTCGACCGGACGCTGCCGTGCTCCCTTCCATCGTATCGACGGCACCGCCCAGGCAGCCGGCTTCCTGAGCGAGCCGACAACGCGCTATATTCTGGTCCCAGGCGGAATGACGACGGAAGTCTCCCGCCATCGCCGCCCTTCCCCACGCGCTTCCTCACCCGAGAGAACGATAAAAATGGACCACGCGCAGTATTTCAGCCAAAGCTCGATCCAGGCCGCGAATCTTCGCCTGCACTATCTGTCGCAGTTGCTGCGCGAGCAGACGGGCTCGATCGTCCAGTACGGCATCCTGCGCGGTTTTCCGATCGGCTTCAGTCACTGGGCGGAAGTCGCGGTCGGCGGCTATCTGCTCGGCACCTACGAGATCGCCGTTTGCGCGATCCTCGAAGCGCTCGGATCGCCGGAGAAGGTGTTGGTCGACCTCGGCGCCGCCGACGGGATTTTCGGCATCGGCCTGGTCAGGAACAACGTCTTTGCGCGCAGCCTGTGTTTCGAGATGGACGAGCAGCGCCGCCACGCAATCCAGCACCGCGCCGCGGAAATGGGGCTGGCGGACCGCGTCGCGGTCTTCGGCAAGGCCGATCGCGACTTGCCCGCGATTCTGTCGGAGCACGGCGGGGAGCCGGCCGGACGGGTCATCCTGTGCGATATCGAAGGCGCGGAGTTCGACCTGTTCGACGATGCGCTGCTGGAACAGCTCTCCGGCAGCCACGTGATCATCGAAATCCACGACTTCCTGCTTTCCGACCCGGAGCAGGCCGCACGCGCCTTCGACGAATTGAGCCAGCGTGCGGGCAAGTACTTCAACGTGTACGAGATCCGCGACGGGCTGCGCGACATTCGCGACATCCCGTTGCTGCGACACTGGTCGGACTGGGACGCATGGCTGATGTGCGTCGAGGCGCGCTACCGGATGATGCGGTGGCTGTGGCTCGAGCCGAAAAGCCAGCCGCGACGCGCCGATCAGGACATCGATCGCCTGATCCTCGACTACCAGCGGCGGATTTTCGCCGTTTGACGAACGCGAACCGGCACATATCGGGCGACCCCGCACGCGCCCCCTCCGTTTCATCGCATCACCCCGCCGCAACCACCGAATTGAACGACGTGTCCCAGAACGGCGCGACATGGGCCGGCCCGTCCAGCACGCCGATGCGGGCAAACACGTCCGCGACCTGCTGGTGCTGCGCGACCACGTCGGGCGTCACCGGCAACAGCGCGAAGTCTTCGCTGCGCTGGTCGAACATCGCGACGAGATCGGCAACCGGCACACGCGTCTCGCGATTCTGCGCGAGCGCATAGTCGCGGAAATGCCCGTTCGCCCACGCATACGCACGTCGAAACCGCAGCAGCAGATCGCCCGTCGCCGCGCGGCGACGCGCATCGTCGAGTGTGCGCGGATTCGCGTACACCGGAAAATTGCCCGACAGATACCCCTTCCCCGTCTTCAGCACACGGGCGTCGTAACGATTGCGCGCGAGCTGGCCGTTGTAGCCGTAGATCGCCCACGCATCGATGTCGCCGCGATCGTACGCGGACAGCCCGTCGGTCGGCGACAGGTTGATCGGCTGGATGTCGTCGAAGGTCAGGCCGGCTTCCGCCAGCTGTCGATACAGGAAATAGTGCGACGTCGTCGCGCGCACGTAGCCGACGCGCTTGCCCTTCAGGTCCGCGATGCTGCGGATCGACGTGTCCTTTCGCGCGAGCGTGACCTGGTTGTTCAGGTCTTCGCGCACGCGCGAGATGAATCGCACGTTGGCTTTCTGGCGCGCGGCGAACACGGCCGGAATTTCGCTACCCGAACCGATATCGAGCGCGTCCGCATTGAGCGCCTCGATATGCAGCACGCCGTTGTTCAGTTCGCGCCAGTCGATCCGGTACGGCGTGTCGGCGAGCCCGGCCGCCTGCAACAGCGCGCGCCAACCTCCCTTGTAGGTCGCGACGCGCAACGTCGTGCCGGCCAGATCGGCGTCGGCGGCCGGCGCGGCGAACGCGGCCAATGGGTGCGCCGCGATGGCGGCGCCGGCAAGCAGCAGGCGGCGACGTGCCGCCGACATTGACGACATCGGATGCTCCTGTCGATCGGATGAGAAGGAAGTGAAACCGCCGCGTCAATGCAGCGCCGGGAAACCGTGGCGCTCGGCCAGCAGTTCGAGGATGCGGCGCGCGTCGGTGACGAAGCGCACGTCGCCGAGCGTCTGCGCGTCGTCCGGCGCGGGCTGGTCGCGGCCCAGCACGAGCACCGGCAGGCCCTGGTGGGCGTCGTCGAGCGCGTCGATCACCGCCGGCCGCGGCCGCTCGAAGCCGACGCGCTTCACGTCGAGGCGCGCGGCGAGATCCGGTGCGCTCGCCAACAACCCCTCGATCGGCAAGCCATGCGGACAGACGAAGCGCCGGCCCGGATGCTTCGGATCGGCAAAGCCCGGTTCCAGCAGAAACAGTACATCGCGACTCATGTCGAACGGCTCCTTTCTCGTTGATCGATCCAGTCGGGAAGCGTGCGCACCCGTGCGCCCTGCCGTTCCCGAGGCATGCCCGGTCAGCGCCGGATGCCAGACTCTACCGTCGCACCTCGCTCGGCCCTACCAACGTTTTGCGGAATCGATATGCGAACGCGCATAGCGCATCGGCCAGTGGTCGCCTAGCGGGCCGTTGCGTAAACGCATCGTCCTGCGAACGACGGATATTGCGGACATCGAATGATTTCATCGATCGATATGACCGCGCATGGTCGTTTCCAGCGGGCGACGTTCGCGGTCCGCGCGATGCGTTCGCCGCAGCAGGCGCGCCGGACGCGATCGCGACACACCTGTCGGGCCGGCGGCAACGCACATTGCAAATCGGCCCCGCCGCGATTTACAAACCACGGATCGGCCGTTCATCGGCGCGTCGGTCGTCAATAGCATCGTGATCCTCGCAAACGTACTGATAAAAACAGAGGATGGTCATGATCAAAAAAACGGTGGTACTGGGTTTGGTGTCGATCGGTTCGGTCAGCGCGCAGGCGCAGAGTTCGGTGACGTTGTACGGCGTGGTCGACGCCGGCATCGCGTACACGAACAACCAGGGCGGCGCGAGCAACATCCAGCAGACGAGCGGCAAGCTGAGCGGCAGCCGCTGGGGCCTGAAAGGCGCGGAAGATCTCGGCGGCGGCCTGCAGGCGGTCTTCACGCTGGAAAGCGGTTTCCGGCCGAGCGACGGCGGGCTCGGCCAGGGCGGCCGCCTGTTCGGCCGGTCCGCGTACGTGGGCCTCGGCCAGAAAGGCCTCGGCACGCTGACGTTCGGCCGTCAGTACGAGCCGATCACCGATCTCGTCGCGCAGTATTCGGGAGCGGGTTTCTGGTCGCCTGCCACGCACGTGGGCGACAACGACAACCTGAACCAGAGCTTCCGGTTGAACAACGCGGTGAAGTTCCGCAGCGACACGATCGCCGGCTTCACGGCCGATCTGCTCTATGCATTCAGCAACCAGGCCAATGGCGGCACGGGCACCGGGTTCTCGAACAACAACGCGTGGGGCGCATCGGCGAACTACGTGAACGGCCCGCTGTCGATCGGCGGCGGCTATGTGCGGTTCAATCATCCGAATGCGGCGTCGAACACCAGCGGCGCGGTGGGCGGCGCGACCTCGACCACCGGCAACGACTACAGCGGCGCATTCTTCTACGGGCTGAACGGCGGCGTACTGAAGCAGCAGATCGGCGCGGTGGGCGCGAACTACGCGCTCGGCCCCGCGACGCTCGGCTTCGCATGGAGCCACACGCAGCTCAACTATCTCGACGGCTCGTCGCGCAAGTTCAACAACTACGACGTGAACGCGCGCTACCAGATCACGCCGGCGACGACGCTGATCGGCGTCTATACGTTTACCGACGGGCGCGCGAGCGGCCTGCCGGGCACGAGCGGCCAGACGCTGAAGCCGCGCTGGCACCAGTTCACGCTCGGGTTCGACTATGCGCTGTCGAAGCGCACCGATATCTACGTGTCGGGCATCTACCAGCTCGCGGCCGGCGATGCGAGCACCGCGACGTCGGGCGGCTATCGCAAGATCGCGGCGATCTCGAACATCGGCAGCGCGTCGTCGACGAACCGCCAGCTTGCGTTCGTCAGCGGGCTGCGCGTGAAGTTCTGAGGGCACGCGCGTCGGGCGCGGCGCAATCGTCACGATAAGCAAAGCGGGAATCGTTGTTTGCCGTGCCGCGCCCGGTTGCCGAGAATGATCGTTTGTCCGCGCGGCTCCCGCGCGCCACACGCATTCGACCATGACCGATTCCCGTTTTCCTCCCCGTGCGCCGCGCTCCGGCCGGCGTGCGGCGCTGCGCCAGCTCGCCGGCGGCTGGGCAGCCGCGATGCTGCCCGCCGGCGGTGCGCTCGCGAGCGAGCCGCTCGACGTGCCGCCGTGGACGCGCACGCCCGGTGCGCCGCTGCTGTCGCCACCCTACGGCGTGCCGGGGCAGCACGAGCGCGACGTGATTCGCCGCAGCGCCCGCACGCCGGCGCTGCCCGGTTCCGGCTCGTCGATGACGCCGCTCGCCGACCTGTTCGGCGACATCACGCCGAACGGGCTCGTCTATGAGCGTCATCACGCGGGCGTGCCGGACATCGATGCGCAACGCCATCGCGTCGTCGTGCACGGCCTGGTGCGCGAGCCGCGCGTCTTCACGCTCGACGACCTGCTGCGCTTTCCGTCCGAATCGCGCATTCACTTCCTCGAATGCTCGGGCAACACGGGCAGCGAATGGAACGGCCCGAGCGGGCTGCCGGTTCAGTTCACGCACGGGTTGCTGTCGTGCTGCGAATGGACCGGCGTCCGGCTGTCGACGCTGCTCGACGAGACAGGCATCGACGCCGACGCACGCTGGCTGCTCGCCGAAGGCGCGGACGGCGCGGCGATGACGCGCAGCCTGCCGCTCGACCGGATTCTCGAGCGCGCGCTGGTCGTCTATGCGCAGAACGGCGAACGGCTGCGCCCGGAGAACGGCTACCCGGTGCGGCTGATCGTGCCGGGTTTCGAAGGCAACACGAACATCAAGTGGCTGCGGCGGCTGAAGCTGGTGCGGGCGCCGGAGATGACGCGCGAGGAAACGTCGAAATACACGAATCTGCTGCCGGATGGCTGCGCGCGCCAGTTCGTGTTCGAGATGGACGCGAAGTCGGTCATCACGCGGCCGTCGGCCGGCCATCGGCTCGCCGCGCACGGCTACTACCCGATCAGCGGCTACGCGTGGTCGGGCCGTGGCCGGATTCGCGCCGTCGACGTGTCGACCGACGGCGGCCGCACGTGGCGACCGGCGCGGCTCGCCGGCGACGTACGCGACCGTGCGCTGACGCGCTTCGAGGCCGACTGGATATGGCGCGGCGAGCCGGCCGACCTGCAAAGCCGTGCGACCGACGAGACCGGCTACGTGCAGCCGACCCGCGACGCGCTCGTCGCCGCGCGCGGCCTGAACTCGCAGTATCACCACAACGGCATTCAGAACTGGCGCGTCGGCACGGACGGCGAGGTGCGCAATGCGTAAGCCGCTCGCCTGCCTGCTTGCAGCCTGCGCGATGATGTCGAGCGCGTTCGGCGCCGGCTTCGGTCTCGGCCAGCCGATCGATCGCGCGGCGCTCGCCGCGTGGGACATCGACGTCGCACCGGACGGCAGCGGCCTGCCGCCCGGTGCGGGCACGGTCGCACGCGGCGGCCACGTGTTCGCCGACAAATGCGCGATGTGTCACGGCGCGGGCGGCGAAGGCGGCGTAGGCGATCCGCTCGTCGGCGGCGTCGGCTCGCTCGCCAGCGCGAAGCCCAAAAAGACGGTCGGCAGCTACTGGCCCTACGCGACGACGCTGTTCGACTACATTCGCCGCGCGATGCCGTACAACGCGCCGCAATCGCTGAGCGCGGACGACGTCTATGCGGTCACCGCGTACGTCCTGCACCTGAACGGCATCGTGCCCGCCGACGCCCGGCTCGACGCGCGCACGCTGCCGCGCGTGCGGATGCCGAACCGCGACGGCTTCGTGCCCGACCCGAGGCCGGGCAAGTTATGACGCGTCTCGGTCCACTTGCCGCCGCATCGGGCCGCGCACCCGCGCGAGTCGCGCCGCACCTTTCAGCAAGGACCCTGTGATGAGCGATTCCACCCTCGCCGCCCCGCTCGCGCCGACGCCGTTCGTCGACGTTCGTTCGCCGGCGGAATTCCCCGACAGCCCCGTCTCGCGCACGCTCGCGCAGCCGCTGATGCTCGGGTTGTTCCTGCCGATCCAGGCTGGCGGATGGAGCGCATCGACGCTGCCGCGCTCGACCGACTGGACGTTCGACTACAACGCCGATCTCGTGGCCCGTGCCGAAGCGCTCGGCTTCGATCTCGTGTTCGCGCTGTCGCAATGGTTGCCGAAAGGCGGCTACGGCGGCGTGTTCGACGGCCAGGCGCTCGACTCGTTCATGACGCTGGCCGCGCTGACGGCGCGCACCGAGCGGATCATCCTCGTCGCGACGAGCCACGTGCTCTACGGGCCGTGGCATCCGCTGCATTTCGCGAAGTTCACCGCGACGCTCGACCACATTTCGCGCGGCCGCTGGGGCATCAACGTGGTGACCGGCCACCGCGCGATCGAGCACGAGATGTTCGGCTGGAACCGGATCGAACACGACCGGCGCTACGAGATGGCCGCCGAATTCCTCGACGCGGTCCAGCAGTTGTGGGCGCAACCGGACAATTTCAGCTACACGCCCGAGCTGTCGAGCTGGGGGCTGGGCGGCGCATTCGTGACGCCGAAGCCACGCTACGGCCGCCCGCTGCTGATCAACGCGACGGGTTCCGATGCGGGCATCGCATTCGCCGCGCGCTATTCGGACATCGTGTTCGTCACGAGCCCGGCTGGCCCGGACGCCGAACGCGCGATCGACGCGCTGCCCGCGCATACCGCCCGCGTGAAGGCGGCGGCCGCCGCGCGCGGCCGCACGATCCGCACCTTGCTCAATCCGCTCGTAATCTGCCGCGAGACGGCGGCCGAAGCGCGAGCCTACCGTGACGCGATCGTCGCGCATGCGGACGAAGGCAGCTTCCACCGCTTCGACAGCGACGCGCACGCGTGGCGCGGCGGATTCGAGCAGCGTGCGCAGGCGGCCGCGCGCGCGATCGGCGGCAACATCTCGATCACCGGCTCGCCCGAAGAAGTCGCCGATACCATCGTGCGGCTGCACCGCGCGGGCATCGACGGCATCCAGTTGAGTTTCTACGATTTCAAGCCCGATCTCGACTTCTTCGGCGAGCGCGTGCTGCCGCTGCTGCGCGAAGCCGGCTTGCGGCGTTGAAGCCGACGCCGAAACCCGGCACGACGGCGTAGCAGCAGCCGTCGGCGGCCGTCGTCAGAACACGCGCCCTTCGGTCAGGTGCGTGGTCACGCCGTTCAGCACGTAATCGCCGACTACGCGCGCCTTGTGCAGCAACGGGTTGTGGCTGAAGATCGTGCGCAGGTTGCGCCAGTGGCGATCGAAGTTGTGCTCGCGCGCCGTCGCCGACGCGCCGCCCACTTCGAACAGCCGCTCGGCCGCATGCAGCGCGAGCTTGCTGACGATCAGTTGCGTGCGCGCGGTCGCGAGCGCGCTGTCGAGCACGAGTGCATCCGCATCGGCGGCGCCGGCTTCGATCGCGTCGGCGGAGCGGTCGAGCGCACGCGCGTTTTCTCGCACGAGCGCGTCGATCGCATGGCTGTGCGCGGACAGCTCGCCGACGATCTGCTGGACGAAATGATCGTCGCGTGCGGTCGGCGCCGGGCTGTGCAGCGCGGGACGGCCATGCGCGAGCACGTAGCGGCGCGCATCGGCCACCACGTTGCGCACGATGCCGGCGCCCGTCGCGACGAGATGAAGCTGCCGCAGCGCGCCGCCATGACGGCCGACGAGCGTCGACCCGTCACGCGGGACCACTTCGTCCGCGAACACCTGCACGTCGTTGAGCAACAGGCTGCCGCTCGCGGTCATGCGCTGGCCCATGCCGTCCCAGTCGTCGAGCACCTGCAGGCCGTCGCGCGCCACCGGAATGATCACGGCGAGCGCGTCGCCCTGCTCGTTCTCCACGTTGATGCGCGCGAAATCGGCGAACGCGGTGCCCGTCGAATAGTATTTGCGGCCCGTCACGCGGTAGTGGTCGCCGTCGCGGCGCAGCACGGTCGTGTTCTCGCCCGGGCGCGACGTGCCGCGCTCGGTCGACGCGCCGCCGAAGATCGCGCCGGCGAGCACGCGCTCGAGCTGCACGTCGTTGAACGCCGTCCGCGGCGACAGCCGCAGCGTCTCGGTCTGGTCGTAGTGGATGCGCAGCGCGTGCGCGAGATTCGAATCGGCGGCCGCCAGCGTCGCGATCGTATCGAACAGGTCGACCAGCGTGCCGCCGAGCCCGCCGCGCTCGACCGGAATCCGCAGCGCGCCCAGCGCCGAGCGCCGGAAGAGCGCGAAGCCTTCGAACGGCAGTTCGCGACGCGCCTCGCGTGGTGCGGCATCCTCGCCGATCGCGGTCGCGAGATCGGGCAGCGCGGCAAGCGCGTCGCGCAATGCGTCGCGCGGATCGACGGCATCACGGGCAGTCATTCGGCAGGTCCTTGTTGGGGGAGATCGGGGGCGAGGCAACGCGCGACACGGCGTCCGTTACACGCATCCGCCGAGTATAAAGACGCCCCCGCCGCGCGTGAAAAACCGATTTCAGCTTACGTTATACAAGCGCCGGGATTGATCGCGGACCGACCCGTCAGTGCTGAATGCCCCAGCGACGCACGGTCGCGCGTTCGAGCGTATCGAACACCAGATTCTCGACCAGCAGCCCGATCACGATGACCGCCGCGAGGCCCGCGAACACGCGGTCGGTATACAGCTCGTTGCGGTTCTGGAAGATGTACCAGCCGAGCCCGCCCTGCCCCGCGCTCGCGCCGAACACGAGCTCGGCCGCGATCAGCGTGCGCCACGCGAAGGCCCAGCCCACGCGCAGGCCCGACAGGATCGACGGCAGCGCGGCCGGCACAAGGATCAGCGCGATCTGGCGCAGGCCCGTGAGCCCGTAGTTGCGCCCGGCCATTTTCAATGTGGCGGGCACGCCGACGAAGCCGGTATAGATGCTGAGCGCGAGCGGCCACAGCACCGCATGCACGAGCACGAACAGCAGGCTGCCGGTGCCGAGCCCGAACCACAGCAGCGCGATCGGCAGCAATGCGATCGACGGCAGCGGATTGAACATCGACGTGAGCATCGTCAGCAGGTCGCGGCCGATGCGCGTGGATACCGCCAGCGACGTCAGCGCGAACGCCAGCAGTACGCCCAGCGCATAGCCGCGCAGCAGCACCGACATCGAGATGCCGGTCTTGACCAGCAGTTCGCCCGACTCGACGCCCTGCACGAACGCGGCCAGCGTCGCGCCGAAGGTCGGGACGAGCAGATCGTTCGCGACGATGCGCGCGACGATCTCCCATGCGGCGATCAGCACGAGCGCGATGACGCTGCGGCGAAACCAGGCGGCGCCGGCGATGCGGCGCAGCAGCGGCGCGGGCGCCGCACGCTCTACGTCGGGCAGCGTATCGAGCGTGCGTGTGTATTCGGCACGCACGGGCGGCAGCGGCGGCACGGCCGGATCGATCGTACTCATGATGCGGCGTCCTCCGTCGTCGCTGCGTGCGGTGCATGCGGTGCATCGGTGTCGAACAGCAGGTGGTGGATTCGCGCGACGTTGTCGCGGAAGTCGCCGGTATCGACGTTCTCCAGCGAATGCTCGTGACTGTTGAGCTCCGCGCGCACGCGGCCCGGATGCGGCGACAGCAGCAGAATCCGGTTGCCGACCACCAGCGCCTCCTCGATCGAGTGCGTGACGAACAGCAGCGTGAAGCGGAATTCGTCCCACAGCCGCAGCAGTTCCTCCTGCATCTTGCGGCGCGTGAGCGCGTCGAGCGCCGCGAACGGTTCGTCCATCAGCAGCACGCGCGGCTGCATCGCCAGCGCCCGCGCAATCGCGACACGCTGCTTCATGCCGCCCGACAGCGTATGCGGATAGGCGTCGGCAAACGTGCTCAGGCCGACCTTGTCGAGATAGTGCAGCGCACGTTCGCGTGCTTCGGCGCGCGACAGCTTCGCGGCGGCGCGCAACGGAAACGCGACGTTCTCGACGACCGTCTTCCACGGCGGCAACTGGTCGAACTCCTGGAACACGACGATGCGATCGGGCCCCGGCCCGCGCACGGGCTGGCCGTCGAGCGTGATCGAACCCGAGACGGGCTCGATGAAGCCGGCGACCGCCTTCAGCAGCGTCGACTTCCCGCACCCCGACGGGCCGAGCAGCACGAAGCGGTCGCTGCCGTATACGTCGAAGCTCACCTGATGCGTCGCGCGAACGATCCGCGCGCCGCTGCGGTATTCGAGGCTGACCGCGTCGATGGCGAGCAGGCGTTCGCTGTGCGCGCCGGCCTGCGCGGCATGCGCCGCCGGCCGCCCGGCGGCACCAGCATCGGGTGCGGCGGACGCGGCCGGCGACGCGCCGCCACGTGCCGCATACGGCGGCAACCAGGTTCGGGGAGAAGTGGCGTTCACGATCGAATCTCTTGCGGGAAAAGCATCAACATACGGCTGGGCGCCGTGCGGACCAACCATCGATTGTACATATCGAAACCGCGCCGACGCATAAGCGTCGATCGCGGCGTCACGGCATCGGCGCCGCTCAACTGCCGCCGGCCGTCGCCGGATCGTCGAAGAAGTAGTCGCGCCACGACTTTGGTTCGTTGCGGATCGCGCCGGTGCGATGCATGAACTGCGCGAGAGGCAGCGTGTTCTGCGGCGCGGTCTTGAACTGCACCTGTGGATTGCGCAGGATCTTCAGCAGCAGCGCGCGATCGATCTTCGACCCGTTCACGCGAATATAGGTATCGGCCGCGCGCTCCGGATCGGCCGCGATCTGCCGGGCGGCGTCGGCCAGCGCGGCGACGAACGCGCGGTAGGTCTTCGGGTTGTCGTCGCGGAACTTCTCGGTCGCGTACAGCACCGTCGCGGAGCTCGGGCCGCCGAGCACGTCATACGAATTCAGCACGATGTGCGCGTTCGGATTGCCGGCGAGTTCCTGCTCCTGGAACGGCGGATTGCCGAAGTGGCCGGTGATCACGTTGCTGTTCGCGAGAATCGCGGCCGTCGCGTCCGGATGCGGAATCGCCTGCGTGAGCGGGTCGAGCTTGTCGAACTGCTTGTCGCCCCACTGCTTCGCCGCCGCGTACTGCAGCACGCGCGACTGCACCGACACGCCGACCGCCGGCACCGCGATGCGGTCCTTCGCGCTCAGGTCGGCGATCGTCTTCACGTTCGGGTTGCTGCTCACGAGGTAGTACGGAAAATTGCCGAGCGACGCGACGCCCTTCACGTTCTGCCGGCCGCGCGTGCGGTCCCACACGGTCAACAGCGGCCCGACGCCCGCGCCCGCGATGTCCACCGCGCCGGACAGCAGCGCGTCGTTCACGGCCGCGCCGCCCGACAGCCGCACCCAGTCGACCTTGATGTCGAGGCCGGCCTTGCGCCCTTCCTTCTCGATCAGTTGCTGGTCGCGCGCGACGTTCAGCATCAGGTAGACGACGCCGAACTGCTCGGCGATGCGGATGCGGCCTTCCGCATGCGCGGCTTGCGGAATGACCGCGCCCGCGAAGGCGAGCGCGGCGGTGAGCGTGGCCGCCAGCGCACGACGCGCCGGCAAGAACGAAAACGACATCGGAACTCCGGTCAGGAAAAAGCGGAAATGAATGACGCGGCGCGCGGCTCAGAAAGGCGCGTCGCCTTCGATCGTCGTACGGTACAGCTTGCGGCGCAGATGGTCGGGCGTGCCGGCGGCGAGATGCATCAGCGAACGGTTGTCCCAGAACACCAGATCGTGGTCGCGCCATGCGTGCCGATACAGGTGCTCGGCGCGCACGCTGTGCGCGAACAGTTCGTCGAGCAGCGCGCGGCTTTCGTCGTCGGGCAGCCCGACGATGCGCGTCGTGAAATGCTCGCTGACGAACAGCGCCTTGCGGCCGGTTTCCGGATGGGTGCGCACGATCGGATGCACGACCGCCGCGACCTGCGCGATCTGCTCGGGCGACAGGTTCGGCCGCCACGGGCTGCGCGCCTGCAGTTCCGCATAGCGCGCGAGATACGTATGTTCTGCGCGCCGCCCTTCGACCGCGCGGCGCAGGTGCGCGGGCAGCGTGTCCCACGCGAGATGCATGTTCGCGAACAGCGTGTCGCCGCCTTCCGCCGGCAGTTCCTGCGCGTGCAGCAGCGAGCCGAGGCTCGGTTTTTCCTTGTACGACAGGTCGGAATGCCAGAAATGGCCGGCGTCGCCGAGCCCGACCGGTTTGCCGTTCTCGACGATGTTCGACACGATCAGCACTTCCGGGTGGCCGGCCAGCGCGAACTGGTGCAGCACGTGAATCTGCAGCGGGCCGAAGCGGCGGCTGAACGCGATGTGCTCGTCCGGCGTGATGCGCTGGTCGCGAAACACCAGCACGTGGTGATCGAGGTGCGCGCGATGGATGCGCGCGAAATCGTCGGCGCCAAGCGGTTGCGACAGGTTCAGGCCGATCACCTCGGCGCCGAGCGGCGCGTCGAACGGCACGATGTCGAAATGCTGCGCCGCGCCGTCCGGCCGCAAGGCGGGATGCCCGGCGGAAAGCGTTGCGGCGTCGCGGATGGCGGTAGTCGTCACGGCACGGCCCCTGATTCGGTCAAAACGCGAATCTACGAGGCCGTGCCGGACTGCGTCAACGAAGCGATTCGGATACGTTTATCTGCTGCGGTGATAAAGATCGCTGCTCGCGCATACGGCGCCGATTTGGGGGCGGAATCGCCCAAGCAGTGTCGATGACCGGTGGCGCCGGCCGCATACAGCCGCGTCGGCCTGCACCGCACAGCCGACTAAGGCTGCCCCGCCCCACCCGACGCGCCATAGATCTGCCCGGTCACGTAGCTCGAGCGCGACGAAAGCAGCTCGACGTAGATCGATGCGATCTCGGCCGGTTGCCCCGGCCGCCCCATCGGCACCTGTTCGCCGAACGTCTCCACGTTGTGCGTGGTCTGCCCGCCGCTGACCTGCAACGGCGTCCAGAACGGCCCCGGCGCGACGCCGTTGACGCGGATGCCGCGCTTGATCATCTGCTTCGCGAGCCCCTTCGTGAAATTCGCGATCGCCGCTTTCGTCATCGCGTAGTCCAGCAGGTTCGCCGACGGGTCGTACGCATTGACCGACGTCGTGTTGACGATCGCCGAACCGGGCGGCATGTGTGGAATGGCGGCCCGCGTGATCCAGAACATCGCGTAAAGGTTGGTGCGCAGCGTCCAGTCGAACTGCTCCGTGCTGATGTCGAGGATCGATTCGTGGCTCTGCTGGCGGCCCGCGTTGTTCACCAGAATGTCGAGCCCGCCGAGCGCGGCGACCGCCCGTTCGACGAGGCCGTTGCACGCGCCTTCGCTGCGAATGTCGACCGGCAGCGGCACCGCCTTGCGTCCCGCGCCGCGGATCAGGTCCACGACTTCGCGCGCATCGGGCTCCTCGTCGGGCAGATAGACGATCGCGACGTCCGCGCCTTCTCGGGCACAGGCAATCGCCACCGCGCGGCCGATGCCCGAGTCGCCGCCGGTGATCAGCGCCTTGCGGCCGTCGAGCCGGCCGCTGCCGCGATAACTGCGCTCGCCGTGATCGGGGCGCGGCGTCATGCGGCCCGCGAGGCCCGGCCAGGGCTGCTGCTGTTGCGGAAACGGCGCATGCGGATAAAGCGTGCGCGGATCGCGCGGCGCCGTATCGCCGGCGTCGGGCGCGCCGCCGCCCGTCTGCGCGAGCGTCGGCAGGGCGACGCTCGCGACCAGTCCGGCCGTCGTGCCTTGCACCCATTTGCGGCGCGACTCGGAAACTTCGTCTGATGACATGATGGACTCCGGTGCGTGGATGGCGGAACGGAACGACGCGTGACGATTCGGCCGGCGCCCCCGCTCCGGTGCGCTACAGCGGCCGCGGCCGGTTGCCCGAATCGTCGGGCGCGTCGTGCTCGTCCGGCCACGGCTTGCCGGCCGGATCGTGCGCCTCGGTCTGGCGCGGGTCGTCCGGCACCACCTTGCGCGCCTGATCGTCGGGAATCGTGTCGAGTTCGCCGCCGCCGGGCGCATGGCCGGGGCGCGCGGTCGGTTCGCCGCCACGGGTCGGGTTACGCCGCTCCGGCGTGTCGGCCGTCTCGCGCGCCGCGTCGGGCGACGCGGGGTCCTGTCGTTGACTGCCCTGGGTCATGAATTTCTCCCTGTCCGGATGGGGACTGCGTTGCGCCGCACCGCGCCTCAATGGGCAGTGCCGCGGCCCGCAACGCTTCCAGCAAACGACATGCCGTCATCAGGCTGCCCCGCCTCACCGCGAGCGAATGAATCCGCTAAAGAAATTACAAGCGGCGCGTCATACGGCGCAGCCTGCGCAACGCGAGTGGCAGCGCCGATACGAAACGCAACCCGGCACGCGCAATGCTCGAAAGCGACATGCCGGCTGCGCGCCGGTGCCCTGTCGACACCGAGGAGGACGATCATGAGCGCGACGCACACGACAAACGCGACACCGAACGACGACGAGATGACCGACACGCCGGATATTCCGCCGCCCGAGCCCGACGACGGGCGCCACGACGACCTGCCCGACTTGCCGGACCCGACCGAAGTGGGCGAGGACGGTTAGCCGATCGCGCCGCCGCAGTGCACGCTGCGGCCCGATCGCGCACGTCGCGTCGTACGATGCGACGTGCGACGGCGCCCCTACTGCTTGTTGCCCGGCTCGCGCGTACGCTCGCCATACGTGCCGTTACCGCAATGCGGGCACTTCGGGATCGGGTGTCCCGCCTGCACGTGCGTCGACCGATGGCATTTCTCGCATCGAAAGTCACCGGTCTTTTCCGCCTTTTCTCCTGCGTGCGCCGTCATCTTCGTCCTCCTTGCCGGCTCGCCGCGCACCGCGTTTCACCGCGTGCGCCGCCTTTCGTGCGCGACCTCATCGGTCGGTATGGCATCGGTGTCCTGCAGCGGCTCGCCCGGAATGCGCCGCTTCGCGGACTGATCGGCCGGCACTTCTTCTGTCTGCCCGGCGGGCTCGTCCACTGCGATACTGCCCTCGGCGTCGAGCTGCTGCTCGGCACGCTGCCAGTATTCGTCGGCCCTGCCGTCCGGCGCGCCGTCCGCCTGCCACAGCCGGTACGCGCGCTCGCGGATCTGCGTTTCCCTGTTTTCGTTCATGTCGTTCTCCGTGTCTGCCATGGCGATCACCGATCCGGGCGCGACGGCGCCGACACCGCGCCGAGCGTCGACGACATCGCGCCGTCCGCGGCGCTCGCCAGATCACCCAGCGCGACGATGCCGACCAGCCGCTTCTGCCGGTCGACCACCGGCACGCGGCGGATCTGCGCGTCCTCCATCTTCTTTTGCACCACCGAAATGTCGTCGTCCTCGTAACACCAGTTCGCGGGCCCGCTGACGACACCTTCGACCGCCTCGTCCGGCGGCACGCCCATCGACACCGCACGCACGACGATGTCGCGGTCCGTCAGCATGCCGATCAGGCGCGTGCCGTCGCATACGGGCAGCGCGCCGACGTTCAGGTCGTTCATCAACCGGGCCGCCTCGCGCAGGCTCTGCGTCGGCCCGATGGTCGCGGCGTCGCGTGTCATTACTTCCGATACACATGTCATGTTTCGCTCCTTGATCAACCGCCCACGGCGGCTTGCTGCACGAGCATCGCGCGTTCCGGCCGTCGGGCCGGTCAGTTCTCCGTCGAGCAGCGGACCGACGTCAGGTCGGCCGATTCGACGATCCGCATCAGTTGCTTCAGCATCACGTCGGCGCCGATCGCTTCGCGCCACTGCACGAACAGTTCTTCCTCGCGCACCGCCCGGGCGGCCGTTTCGCAAAAGCTTTTCGTCCGGCAGGTGAAACCCGCATCGCGCAGCTTCGCGGCCAGTTGCTCGCGCGCAGCCGAGCCCAGCGGATATTCGACCGTGACGAGCGCGGTCCTGACACCCCGCAAGCGCCGCTCGACGAACCGCAGCGGCCAGACGACCAGCAGCGCGAGCGCCAGCCCGAGCACGCCGAGCGACAACTGGCCGCCGCCGATGCACAGCCCGATGACCGTCACGAACCATAGCGTCGCGGCCGTGGTGACGCCCGACACGAGGCCGTCGCGATGCAGGATCGCGCCGCCGCCGATGAAGCCCATCCCGGTCAGGATGCCGAGCGGCAGCCGC
The DNA here is from genome assembly GCF_016759955.1 of Burkholderia sp. KCJ3K979. NCBI lineage: Bacteria > Pseudomonadati > Pseudomonadota > Betaproteobacteria > Burkholderiales > Burkholderiaceae > Burkholderia > Burkholderia sp. KCJ3K979. Next base: position 13,459 of record NZ_JACFYV010000014.1, on the reverse strand, counting down.
ATCAGGTCGAGCACCGAGAACGCGCCCTCCGGTTTTCCCGCCTGCAGCAGCAGCGCATTGACCTGCAGCATCGACAGGCATGCGGCGAGACAGACGAGGATCGTCGTGCGCAGGCCGGCCGTCTTGCCGGATTCGCTGCGGTCGACGCCGATCAGCCCGCCCGCGACCAGCGCAAGCGCGATCCTGGCGAGCACGTCGTGCCACTGCAGTACGACCGGCATCGGTTCCATACGCCCTCCCATGCAAATCGTCATGTGTCATGTGTCGGGGCGCGAACGCCGCCGCCGACGCTTGCCGGCCGCAAGGATCGGGCCTGCTTTCCGGGTGCGACGGCGCGTGTAGCGTGTCGGGGAAATTGTAGAAAGGGGCGTTCCGCGGACAGCGTGCCGCGGTGGCGAAAGGTTCGGGCCGAATCTGTTCGCGGAACGATCGAGGATCGTCGCTCGGCGCGCGGAACGGCCGCGGACTGACTGCCGAGGCGGACATCCAGCGGGCGCCGTCGTCGGCGTGGCCGGTGGGGCGCGTGCAAAGGTGCCACGGTCTCCGCCTTCTCCGTATCCGATCGGATACGAACATCGTCACAGCACGCCTTTCTCGGCGATCCGCTCCCGATCGGGAACGAAATAAAGATTACAGCTTGCGGGATCCGCCGTTCGTTCCCGTACGAATACGAATTGCTGCCGAATCCGATGAGGTATGCAATACTGTTCCCGATCAGATACGAAGCACGGAGAACGTTATGTCGGAGTCCCAATCCGTCGACACGATCGGCGCGCTCGCCCACTTCATTCGCGCCGCGCGAATCCAGCAAGGGTTCACCCGGGACGAACTCGCGAACGCGACCGGGCTGTCGCCGAAATTCATCAGCCAGGTGGAAGCCGGCAAGCCGACCGCCCAAATCGGCAAGGTCATGCTGCTGCTGGGCGAACTGGGCGTGCGGCTGTATGCCGAGTCGTCGATCGAGATCTCCGAAGCCACCGCGCTGAAGGCCGCGCAACGCCGCAGGAGCAGCCATGGCGGCTAGAACGCTGATCGCATCCGCGAACGGCGTGCGCATGGGCACGCTGACAGACGACAAGGGGATCTGGTCGTTCGCGTACGACCCGCAATGGCTCGCGTCACCCGTCGCATATCCGCTGTCGCCGGCGTTTCCGCTGCGCGCGGGCGTGTTCACCGACACATCGACCGATCGCCCGGTCCAGTGGTTCTTCGACAACCTGCTGCCCGAGGAGGGCATGCGCACGTCGCTCGCGCGCGAGGCGAAGGTCGATGCGGCCGACGCGTGGGGCCTGCTCGCATACTTCGGCCGCGAATCGGCCGGCGCGCTGACGCTGCTGGCCGATGGCGAGCAGGAAACGCCCGGCGGCCTGCAGCCGCTGTCGCTCGACGAACTCGAGCGCCGGATCCTGGCGATGCCCGAGCGCGCGCTGACCGCCACCGCGCCCAAGCGCATGTCGGCGGCCGGCGCGCAGCAGAAGCTGCTGCTGGTGTTGCGCGGCGATGCGCCCGACTACGCGCTGTTCGAGCCGGTCGGCAGCGAACCGTCGATGCACCTGCTCAAACCCGACATGCGCGCGGCCGGCTATCCGCATTCGGCGATCAACGAGTTCTTCTGCATGCAGCTCGCGAAGAAGATGGGGCTCGACGTGCCGGACGTGCATTTCCTGCGCGCGCCGTCCGCCTGCTACGTGATCGACCGGTTCGACCGCGACATCGCGTCCGAACCGGCCGGGCGCGTGCATACGATCGACGCGATGCAGTTGCTCAACTACGACCGCGGTTTCAAGTACCAGCGGGCGAATGCGCAGGAGCTCGCCCGCGCGATCGACCGCACCAGCACGCGCGCACTGACACGCCTGTCGGTGTTCCGCTGGACTGTGTTCAACGTGGTGGTCGGCAATGCCGATGCGCACCTGAAGAACCTGTCGTTCTTCGTCGACGCGCGCGGCTACCGGCTCGCGCCGTTCTACGACATCATCAGCACGGTCGTGTATCACACGCCGACGCACCGGCCCGACCATCGCGGCGAGCACTGGCCGCACTGCGAGCTGACGATGCCGCTCGGGCATGCGACGCGGTTCGCCGATATCGACGCGAATGCGCTGGTCGCGTTCGGTCAGGCGCTCGGGCTCAGGGAGAAAGCGGCCGCCAGCGAACTGCAGCGCTTTCTCGAGCCGCTCGATCGTCACGTCGAGCAGACGCTCGATGAAGTGCGAAACATCGCGCATCCGGACGCCGGGGAAATGCGGTTGCTGAATTCAATCGTCGCGATGCCGATCGCGGAGATGGGGGGCGCGCTGCGGCAGGCGCGCGGCTAGCTTGCCGCGCGCGAGTATCGAACCGCCGCCGATACCCGCGCGGCGCCCGGCCTGGCGAATGCCTGGGCGTCAGCCCCGCGCCGCAAACGCATCGACGCCCGTCGCTGCCGCGGACCACGCCCACAGCCGCGCCGCGTCCTCCGGATCGATCGCATGCGGCCGCACGCCCGACTCCTCATTGCCGCGCGTCACCGTCGCGACGTCGCAATCCTCGCAATAGACGCCGCCGAGATCGGCCAGACGCGGCGACGTCGCCGCCCATACCTGGGTTGCCGCTCCCTGCGCGGGCGTCTTGAACGTCGGATCGATCGGCACGCCGTGTTCGTCGACCCAGCCCTGCGCCATCATTTCCTCGCGCGTCAAATGACGCTGCAGCGGCGTCGCGATCTTGCCCGGATGCAGCGAATACGCGCGAACGCCGTACGGCGCACCGAGCACGTCGAGCTGTACCGCGAACAACGCATTGGCGGTTTTCGACTGCCCGTACGCGAGCCATTTGTCGTAACCACGCGCGAAATCGATATCGTCCCAGCGGATCGACGACAGCCGGTGCCCGAGCGACGACACCGCCACCACGCGGGCGCCGCCGCCATGCGCGAGCACGGGCCACAGCCGGTTGACGAGCGCGTAGTGACCGAGGTGATTGACGGCCAGCTGCGCTTCCCGACCGTCGCCCAAGCGAGTCTCCGGGCACGCCATGATGCCCGCGCTGTTGATGACGATATGCACGTGGCGTCCCGCATCGACGAACCGCGCGGCGAATGCGGCCACGCTCGCGGCGTCGGCAAGTTCGAGCGCCGCGATCTCCACGCCGGCGATGTCGTGCGTCGCCTCGCGCGCGGCCGCGACGCTCCGTGCGCCGACGACGACGTGCGCACCGGCCTGCGCCAGCGCCCGCGTGGTTTCGACGCCGAGACCCGAATGGCCGCCGGTGACGACCGCGGTCTTGCCGTGCAGGTCGAGGCCGGCCAGGACGTCGCTCGCCGTCGAGGCGGCGTCGAATCCGGAATGAAGGGGATGCTGCCTGCTCGTCATCGAAAGCTCCAGAAACGGTGCGCGAAGCACGCAGCCGCCCATCGGCCGCGTTACTGCACGAACGCATTCTCCAGCGGCGCATCCGGACTGTGAATGCAATAGAATCCGGTTTTTCGTCGAGATCGTCCGGGGAATGCGCGTGGACCCGCTATCGGAAGTGCTGTCGCTGCTGGAAACGCGCGACTCGTTTTTCACCGGCCTGCGCGCCGGCGGCCCGTGGGCGGTCGACCTTCCCCCGCCCGACGGAATCAAGTTCAACGCGGTGGTCGAAGGCAGCTGCTGGCTGACCGTCGACGGTGCGGGGCCGCCCGTTCGGCTGCGCACGGGAGACTGCTTCCTGCTCGCCGCGCCACGGGCATTTTCGCTGGCGAGCGATCCGTCGGTCGCGCCGGTGCCTGCGGCCGACGTGTACCGGCATCTCGAACGCGGTGTCGCGCACTACGGCGAGCCGGCCGACTGCTTTCTGATCGGCGGCCGCTTCGCGTACGAGGAACGCATGCCGCTGCTGCTCGGCAGCCTGCCACCCGTGGTGATCGTGAGCGGCGATTCCGAACCGGCGGCGGTGCTGCGCTGGTCGCTGCAGCAGCTCGCACGGGAATTCGGCGCGTCGTCGCCGGGCGGGTCGCTGATGGTTCGACATCTCGGACACATGATGCTGGTGCAGATCCTGCGGCGCTACGTGGACGCCGGCGCGAACGGCGATGTCGGGTGGCTGGCCGGGTTCGCGGATGCGCGGGTCAGCGCGGCGCTGGCCGCGATTCACGCGGCGCCCGAACGGCGCTGGACCGTCGACGCGCTGGCGGCCTGCTGCCACGTGTCGCGTTCGACGTTCGCGCTGCATTTCAAGCGGCGGCTGGGGTTCGGGCCACTCGAATACGTGCTGAGGTGGCGGATACAGCTGGCGATGCGCGAACTGCGCCGCTCGAATGCGTCGATCTCGGCGATCGCGCAGCGGCTCGGCTACGACTCGGATAGCGCGTTCGGCCACGCGTTCAAACGCATCGTGGGCTGCTCGCCGCGCGCCTATCGTCATGACGTGACGAAGGAACCGGGAAACTAGCGTCGTGACCGCCCTCCCCGGGCGCGCGATGGTGCGAATCCGTCAACGCCACGCTTTCGCATCACGACCATCGGGATAAGTATTCTTATCACAATGGATCGATTTCAATTCAAAACTCGACCGTGCGACAACGCGTCGGCGTATCACCCGCCGGTATGCCGCAATTCCCCGTCGATGTGCTGCGGCAGCCGCAGCAGGTTGAAGATCGGGCACACCTCCTCCACCGCCTGATGCAATGCACGAATGGCCTCCGCCGACTCCGGCGACACGATGTCCAGCGTATAGCGGAGGTTGTGCGGGAATACCGGCACATGCTCGAACCCCGGCTGCTGCGCGAGCGGATGCTGGTCGCCGGTGACTTCGACTTCGATCGCGTCGATCTTCAGCCCCCGCTCCGCGGCCTGGATCAACGTGATGTGCGTGAGGCAACTGCCGAGCACGCCGAGCTGCAACTCCGGCGATGCGGGCCCGAGGTTGTAGCCCGCGAAATCGGCCGGGCTGTCGCTGATCACCTGGAAATCGCGAATCCGGATCTCGCGCACGCCGCTGCGGCCAAGCGCGCGCACGGTCGCCTTCAGCGGCGTCGCCTTGAAATCGGGATCGTTGCGGGCGGCCTGCTGCTTCGCGTGCCACGCATCGCGCTTTTGCGCGAGATAGTCGTTCAGGGTCGTCATGGTCGAGTCATGGGTAGGCGGCACGCAGGCGACCGATCGGTTCGCTGCGTGCCAGCGCGATCAGTCGAGCGCCGGAATCCACGCGGCCGTCGCCGCGTCGCTCGCGCGAAACGCCGGAAACTTCGCGCCGAGTTCGGCCACGGTACGAATGTCGTTCTTCACGAGGTCGTCGCGCGTGATCAGCGTCGGCTTGACCGCGATGCGCGCGCCCGGGTTTTGCCCGGCGACCAGCAACGCCGCAGCCCGCACCGACACCGCGCCGACGACCGCCGGATTGGTCGCGGCCGTCGCGACCCACGCGCTGTTCGGCGCGCGGATGGCCGCGATGTCGGCCGTCGACACGTCCGCGCTGTAAATGCGAATTTTCGACGAGAGCCTGGCCTCGTCGGCCGCGAGCTTCGCGCCGCGCGCGAACTCGTCGTACGGGGCGAACACGACGCGAATGTCCGGATTCGCACGGTACGCGGCGGCCGCCTGGTTCGCGATCGACTGCGCGATCGGATTGTCGACGGTGCCCCAGCGCGCCTTTTCCTGCACCTTCGGGTGCGCGCGCTTGAAATCGCGCCACGCGGCATCGCGCCGGTCGAGCGGCGCGAATCCGGCCACGTACACGTACCCGGCAGAGAACGCGTCGCCGTTGTCCTTCACGGCCTGATCGAGCAGCAGGTTCGCGAGGTCGCGATCGTTCTGCTCGATCTGCGGCACCTTCGGATTGGCGAGATCGACGTCGAACGCGACGACCTTGATGCCTTTGTCGAGCGCGCGCTGAACGACGTCCTTCAGCGATTCCGGCAAGCCGTGATTCACGATGATCGCGGACACGCCGATGCTGATTGCCTGCTGAATCTGCTCGCGCTGCTCGGCCGCGTCCTGCCGGCCTTCGTAGATGCGCAGATCGATGCCGAGCGCGCGTGCCTGCTTCTGCGCGCCGGCTTCGTAGGCCTGGAAGAAATCGCCGGTCGACAGGTAGTTGACGAGCGCGATCTTCACGCCGCCCTTGTCGAACGGCGCGGGCGCGCCCTTGAGCGGGCCGGCGTGTGCCGCGGGCACACCGAGCGCGAGCGCGGCGCCCAATACGAGTGCACCGAGTTTCGGTTCGAGGCGCGACTTTCGGCGAAGCAACGAGCGCATGGCGGGTCTGTCTCCGTACAGGACGATATCGACTCAATCTATCAGCACGGCACGCGAACTCAAACCGACCGATTCGGCAATCGATATTACTTTGGATAACAAACAGTCAGGCCTTCGGGTTATTCGAACCAGTCAGTGCCTGTACCAAGGCTTGCGACCTCACCCGTCACGCCCGCGCATCCGCACGGCGACCGATGCCGAACGTGAACGCGAGGGCCAGCACGAGCAGCACGCCCTTGATGAAATCCTGCATATAGTAGGGAGCGTTCAGCATCGTGAGCCCGTTGAGCAGCACGCCGACGAACACCGCGCCGACGACCGTGCCGAACACGTTGGGCCGCTTCGCGCCCCACACCGCGTAACCGATCAGCGCGGCGGCCACCGCGTCGAGCAGCAGCGAATGGCCCGCGCTGACGTCGCCGCGGCCGACCCGCGCGGCGATCAGCACGCCGCCCAGCGATGCGATCGCGCCCGACACGACATACGCGGCGACGCGGTAGCGCGCGGCCGGCGCACCGGCCAATCGCGCAGCCGTTTCGTTGCCGCCGATCGCATAGATCACGCGGCCCCAGCGCGTCGCTTCCATCGTGACGCAGGCCAGCACCGTCACCGCCGCGAGCAGCAGCACCGGCAACGGTACGACGTCGAACACGCGCAGCCGGCCGAGCGCGAGGAACGCGTCGGGGAACACGCCCGTCGCGTCCGTGCCGTCGGGCAGCACGGAGCCGGTCGCGAGCGAGCGGCCGCCGGTCGGGATTAACTGCAGGCCGGCCAGCAGGAACAGCGTGCCGAGCGTCGCGAGCTGGTCGGGCACGCGCAACCGCGTGATCAGCAAGCCGTTGAACAACCCGGCGGCCACGCCGAGCACGACGCAGGCGAGCACGGCCGCCCATGCGCTGCCGTGCCAGACGACCAGCACGTAGCTCGCGGCCATCTGCGCGGTCGCGGCCACGCTGCCGACCGACAGGTCGAAACCGCCGGCCGCGAGCGTGACCGTCACGCCGATGCCGAGCAGCGCGACGATCGACACCGCCTGGAGGATGCTGAACAGATTGTCGAGGTTCAGGAACGCAGGCTCCCTGAGCGCGAACACGACCACGAGAACGGCCAGCACGAGCAGGATGCCCGTCCGCTCGAGCGCATCGCGGATGCGCGCCGGCCCGCGGCGCAACGACCGTTCGACGGATGCGGCTTGACGCACAGCGGAAGAAGAAGTCACGGGTTTCATGAGCAGGCACCCACGATGGAGGAAGTCGGAGACAGGCCATCGAGCGTCGCGCGATCGAACCGCACGATACGATCGGCGATCTCGGCGGCTTCCTCGAGATCGCTGACGAATACGATCGTCGTGCGCTCATGCGCATGACGCCGCAGCGTATCGACGATATCGGCGCGCGCGCCCGCATCGATGCCCTGGAACGGTTCGTCGAGCAGCAACAGCCGCGCCGACTCGGCGTGCCAGCGCGCGAGCACGACCTTCTGCTGGTTGCCGCCGGACAGGTGCGCGACGCGATCGTCCGGCCCCTCGCAGCGAATCCCGAACCGCGCGATCGCCGCGGCGGCCGCCGTGCGTTCGCGCGTTCGGTGCACCGCGCCGCTCGCGAACCAGCGCGACAGGAACGGAAAGCCGATGGTGCCCGCGATCGACGCGAACGGGACGCTGTCGGGAAACAGTGACGTGCGCCAGCGATCCTCGCCGGCCAGGAATACGCCGGCGCGAATCGCATCGGCGGGCGTTCGTGGCCGCCACGGCCGTCCATCGAGCGTCATCTCGCCGGCGGCCGCCCGCACCGCGCCGAAGATCGTCCGCGCGAAGCGCGACTTGCCGCCGCCGACCGGGCCCGCGATCGCGACGATCTCGCCGCGCCGGACATCGAGGTCGAACGGCGTGCTGGTCGGCGTCAACCGGATCTGCCGCACGCTGAAGCCTGATCCGGGCCCGGATTCGGCCGGTGCGACCCGCTCCGACGCCACCGCACGCGTACGCGGCAACGGCCGGCCGATCATCGTTTCCACCGCGGCGTCGAAATCGATCGGCGCGGCCAGATCCGCGACGATCCGGCCATCGCGGACGATCGCCGCGCGATCCGCGATACGACGCAGATCGCCGAGCCGATGCGACACCAGCAGGATGGCGACGCCATCGCGGCGCAACGCATCCACCAGCTCGAACAGTCGCTCGGCCTCCGCCGCCGACAGGCTGGCGGTCGGCTCGTCGAGGATCAGCAACGACGGCTGGCCGGCCAGCGCACGGGCCAGAGTCACGCGCTGCTGATCGGCCAGCGACAGCGAGGCGAGCGGCGCCGCCAGATCGACGTCGAGCCCGACCCGCGCGGCGAACGAACGCGCCGCGGCACGCCGCGCGGCTGGCGGCGCGCGCCACGGCGAGGCCGGGTCGCACAGCCGGTCCAGCAGCAGGTTGTCGGCGATCGACAGCGTCGGCACGACGGCGTCAGCCACCGACTGGTGCACGGTCGCGACGCCGAGCCGCTTGGCCACGTGTGGCGACGCCGGCCGATACGGTTCGCCGCGCAGCGTCAGCGTGCCGCCGTCCGCTTGCAGCGCGCCGCTCAGGATCTTGACGAAGGTCGACTTGCCCGCGCCGTTCGCGCCCATCAGCGCGACGACTTCGCCGGCGCCGATCGACAGGTCGAGCGCCGCCAGCGCGACGGTCGCGTCGAAGCGTTTCGCGATGCCCGTGACGCTCAGGACGGGCGGCGATGCCGATCGATGGGGTCGAGCTTCGCGCCGCGTCGCCTCCATGGTTTCGTTCGTCGCGCTATTCATGCCGGACGATCCCGGTCGGCACGATGCAGTTGCGGCAGGAACAGTACGTCATCGATCATGTCACGCCACTCCGATGAAAGTCGTTCGGCATTGATCGGCTGGTCAGACCGCTTCCGGCACGGGAAACCGGAACGATGCGCCATAGGCCGTGTCCGGCAGGCGGTCGCCGCCGCCCAGCCGTGAACGGAAGGTGCCGCCCGCCGGCGACGTCCGGTACAGGCCGCGCTTCTTCAGCTCAGGCACGATCAGTTCGGCGAAATCGTCGAGCGTGCCCGGGCTGATCAGCGGATTGAGCATGTAGCCGCTCGTCGTCGACTGCCGCGCATGCTCGGCGAGCTGATCCGCGACTTCGTCCGGCGCGCCGACGAGGATCAGGTCGGTGCCGCGCGTGACGCTCGCGAACTTGCGCCGCACGTCGCCGGCGGTGAGCGGCTTGCCGCTGCCGTCCGGCCGCACCACGTAGGACGTCAGCCCTTCCGTCTGCGTCGTCAGCGGTTCGTCGTCCGCATAGCGGTCGATGTCGATGCCGGTGTCGCCCGCATAGCTGACGAGTTGCGCGTGCTGGTGATAGTGCTGCTGCAGCGAGTGATACTTCTCCTTCGCGTCGCTCGACGAGCGCGCCGTGACGATCCGCAGCACCGTCAGCGACTTCACGTCGTCCGCCGCGCGGCCGCGTTCGGCCGCGAGCCGCCGAATCTCGTCGAGGCCCGTGCGAATCTCGTGCGGATTCGATTTCGCGACGAACACCACCTCCGCGTGCTTCGCCGCGAACGCGCGCCCACGCCCCGACCAGCCGGCCTGGATCAGCACGGGCGAGCGCTGCGGCGACGGCGCGCACACGTGCGGCCCCTGCACGCGATAGTGCGCGCCTTCGTGCGCGATCGGCCGCACGCGCTCGCCTCGCGCATAGCGCGGCGCGTGCTTGTCGGCGACGACCGCGTCGTCCGCCCAGCTTCCCTCCCACAGCTTGTACACGACGTCGAGAAATTCCTCGGCGCGTGCGTAGCGTTCGTCATGGCCGATCATCTGGTCGAGCCCGAAGTTGCGCGCCGCGCTCGTCAGGTAGGACGTCACGATGTTCCAGCCGATCCGGCCGTTGCTCAGGTGATCGAGCGTGCTGAAGCGACGCGCAAGCGCGAACGGGTGCTCGTAGGTCGTGCTCGCCGTCACGCCGAACGCGAGCCGTTCGGTCTGCGCAACGAGCGCCGGGATCAGCATCATCGGGTCGTTCGCGGGCGCCTCGACCGCCCACTGCACCGCCGCGTCGGCCGATCCGCCATAGACGTCGTACAGGCCGAGCACGTCCGCGAAGAACAGCATGTCGAGCTCGGCCTGCTCGGCCGTGCGCGCGAGGTTCGACCAGAACGCAAGGGTATTCGCGCGCAGCCGTTCGTCGGCCGGATGGGTCCACAGGCTCGGCGCGCCGCCGCAGCCGACGCTGGCTTGTTCATACAGGGAAAACAGCAAGGGGCGAGGATCGGACATCGTCGAAATCGGTACCAAGGCAGGAATCAGTTGGGTGCCGCCCACGCGCCCGACGACGCGCGGCGGCGCCGGGCAGGCACGCGTTCGTCGGGCTGGCGCGTCAGGTAGCGATTGATGCGCTGCTCGAGACGGGCGGCGGGAATGGTCAGCAGCGCGACCAGCACGACATAGACGATCGCCGCACCGGCCAGCGGTTCGTACACGCGCAACGTCTCGAAGCGCAGCGTATTGGCCGTGCCCATCACGTCGAATACGGTCACGGTCGACGCGAGGACGGTCGATTTCAGCAGCAGGATGGCCTCGCCGGTGAGCGCGGGCAGCGCAAGCCGCCACGCACGCGGGCCGACGATGCGGCGCAGCACCTGCGTGCGCGTCATCCCGTAGGCGTGGCCGGCCTCGATCTCGCCGGCCGGCACGCCGGCGATCGCGCCGCGCAGGATCGTCGCGACGTACGCGCTCTCGTTCACGCTCAGCGCGACGATCGCGTACCAGAACGCGTCGCGCAGCAGCGGCGACGCCCAGCTGTCGCGCATCCATTCGCGCGGCACGATCTGCCCGAATCCGTAGTACAGCAGATAAAGCTGAACCAGGAGCGGCGTGCCGCGGATCAGCATCAGCCAGCCGCGCGCGGACCAGCGCAGCGGCGTATGGCGCGCACCGGCCGCGAGCGCGAGCGGCACGCCCAGCAGCACGCTGGCCACACCCGATACGAGCGTCAGCGCGAGCGTGGTCGGCACCGCGGCGAGCAGCTTCGGCATCACCGTGTCGAGCAGGAACGGCAGCGAGAAGATCATGTCGTCGCGCGCCTCGTGCCGCGGTTCGCATGCCGCTCGAGCGCCGCGAAAATGCCGGTCGACGTGATGCTCAGCAGCAGGAACAGCGCAGCCGTGACCAGATAGAAGAATACGTAGTGCCGCGTCGCACCGGCCGCGAGCTGGCTCGCCTTCAGCAGATCCGTGAACGATCCGAGCACGCTGATGAACGACGCGTCCTTGGTCGCGTTCAGCCACACGTTGCCGACGCCCGGCAGCGCGAGCCGCGCCGCGGGCGGAAGCCGGATGCGCGCGAACGTCTGCCACGGCGTCATCCCGTACGCGTGCGCGGCTTCGATCTGGCCCACCGGCACGTTGGCGAGCGCCGCGCGGAAGATGTCGGTGAGATACGCACCCTGGATGAAACCGAGCGACAGCGCGGCGACGACGAACGGATCGAACGCGAAGTCGCCGGAGACGATGCCGCTGCCGCGCAGCGCGTTCTCGATGGCCGGTGCGACCGCGTAGAACGCGAGCAGCAGGCACAACAGCTCCGGCAGCGCGCGCACGAGCATCGTGTAGAGCCGCGCCAGCCACACGAGCGCCGCGTATCGCGACAGCTTGCCGAGCGCGCCGGCGATGCCGAGCAGCACGCCGGTGCAGAACGACGCGGCCGCGACGCCGAACGTCAGCGCGAACGCGCCCGCGAACACGCGGCCATAACCGCCGTCGCCGAAGGCGAGCAACGCGAGCAGCGAATCGTCCGCGGCCATGCGCTCAACGACCCTTCTCGATCGTGCCCTTCAGGTTCGGATAGCGGGCGGTGATCGCATCCCACGTGCCGTCCTGCTGCAATTGCGCGATCGCGGTCGACAGCTTGCCGCGCAGCGCATCGCCGTGGCGCACGCCCGCGCCGATGCCGAGGCCCAGCACCGGATTGTCCGCGCACGTGGCCTTGACCTCGAAGTCCTTGCCGTCGCGCGACGCGAGGAACGCCGTGAACAGTCCCTTGCCTTCCTGCACGTAGTCGACGCGGCCGGACACCAGATCCGCGAGCGCATTGTCGAACTTGTCGAACGCCTTGATCTGCGCGTCCTGCTTGAAGCGGGCATCGAGGAACGCCGAGAAGTTCGTGCCGGCCTCGACGCCGATCACGCTGCCCTTGAAGGTCGTGGGCACCGCGCAGTCGACACGGCGCCGGTCGCTTTTCGCGCCGACGAACACCGTCGGCGATTCGTAATAAGCACGGCTGAAATCGATGGCTTTCTGCCGCTCGCCGGTGATCGTCATCGACGACCAGATCACGTCGATCTTGCGGTTCTGCAACGCCGGAATCAGGCCGTCCCACGCAATGTCGGTGAGCTCGCACCGTACGTTCAGCTTGCCGCACGCGGCATCGAGCACGTCGATTTCCCAGCCCCTCCACTTGCCGCCGGCGTCCTTCGAAAAGAACGGCGGGTACGACTCGGCATCGATGCCGACGCGCAACGTCGGCTGGGCCGCATGGGAAACCGGCGCGAGGCCGAGCACGAACAGCGCGGCCGCGACACGGCGGACCCTGGAACGCATCAAACGATTCATGTGGCGCATTTCTGAAATAACGTCGGAACGACCGGCGTGGCAGCCGGCAGGAGGCGTGACTGTAATGCGCGCCGAAGCGTGTACCAAATGGTTATTTTTGCGATGGATATCTGATCGCGCGATATGCGCCGAACCGCGCACCGGCCAACGTCCTCGCCCGGTACGCGGGTCATCCGCTCACGCCGCCACGGCCTCGCGCCGCAACGCCGGCAGTTCCAGATTCGCGCGGAAATCGCCGCCCACATAGTCGGTATCGAGCAAATCGCGCCGCCGCAATTCGGGCAGCAAGCCGTTGAGCAGCAGGTCCTCCTGGTCCGGCTGGCCGAGCCCGTGCAGCGACAGCACGTCGACGAGTCCCGCGCGATAACGCGTCTCGATCGCGTCGGCGAGCTGCTCCGGCGTGCCGGCGACGAACCAGTGGCCGGTCTCCTGCGCGCGGATGATCAGCTCGCGCAGCGTCAGCCGCTGGCGCGCGTAGCCGACGAAGATCGCCACGCGTCCGCGCCGGCGGTGCACGCTGTCGATCGCCGGCAGCAGCGATGACGGCAACGGCTGGTCGAGCGGCAGGCCGCTCAGGTCGACGCCGCCGCCCAGCATGTCGGCGAGCTTCAGCCTGCCCTGCTCGTAATCGATGCG
>NZ_JACFYV010000149.1:0-17216 GCF_016759955.1 Burkholderia sp. KCJ3K979 | reverse complement strand
ATCTGACACTCGACACCTCGCACATGAATTCATCATCCGGGCCATTCAAATTTCAAAAACCCCTCAACCGGAAATAAAGACCGGAATTTTATTAATCGATTCGGCACAATTTTCCGAAGCACCGACACTCCCGCCGCGCATCCGCCATGCCCCTGCGACAAGCCCACACGCGCCGCACGGAATCCTCACAATCGGCGCTGTTGTCGACATATAATTTTTCGCAACAATCGTCCAGATTGCGATGCCGCCGACCTGACAGGCCCACTCCCTTCCAACGCGTTCGCAACCATGTCATCCCGCTTGCCCAGTTCGGCGTCGCCACGCACCACGCCGGATCTCGCTGGCGCCCATATCCTGATCGTCGACGACCGCCCGAACGACCTGCGGCTCCTGATCGAAATCCTGCGCACCGCGCGGTGCCGGATCAGCGTCGCGTTCGACGGGCTGCAGGCCTATCACCGCGCGCAGGCCATCGCGCCCGACCTGATCCTGATGGACGTCCGCATGCCGCGCATGGACGGTTTCGCCGCGAGCCGGCTGCTGGCGTCCACACCGTCGACGCAATCCATTCCGGTGATCATCCTGACGGCCGCCGGCGATCTCGAGGATCGCATCGCGGGGCTCGAAACGGGTGCGATCGACTACATCGTCAAGCCGTTCGAACCGGCGGAAGTCATCGCGCGAATCCGCAATCATCTGAAGCGCACGCGGCGCAGCCAGCCGTTCGCACACCTGCCCGATTTGCCCGACAACCCCGACGCCGCCCTCGTGCGCGCGGCGAGCGAGGTACTGCTGCGCGACCTGCGCCATCCGCCGGCGCTCGAGGATCTCGCGAAGCAGGTCGGCACGCACGAAAAGCGGCTGTCGCGCGTGTTCCGCGATCATCTCGGCCAGACCGTATTCGAATACCTGCGCGATACGCGGCTGCGCGCCGCGATGCACTTCCTGTCGGAAACGTCGATGGGCATCGGCGACATCGCCGAGGAAATCGGCTTTTCCACGCCCGGCAATTTCGCGACGGCATTCCGCGAACGCTTCGGCATCACGCCGTCCGACTGGCGGCGCCAGCGCCACGCGGTCGACGCGCCGGCCGCGCCGGGGGGGCACCACGGCGATGCGTAGGCGCGACGCGGCATGGACGGCGGGATGTCGCGTGTTGCTCCTGCTGCTGGCGGCGCTGGCCGTCACGTGCGCGACGGCCCGTGCCGCAACGGCGCCGAATCCCGCGCAACTCGAAGCGGTATCGGTTTTGGAGGACGCCGGCACGACGCTATCGGCCGACGAGGTCGCCGCGCGGTTCGCCGATCCGTCGCGTCACGCAGCCACCTCGGCCCGCACCGCGTTCAACGTGACGTTCTCGCGCTCGGCGTGGTGGGTCCGCGCGACGCTGATCAACCGCGACAGCGGGACGCGCCCGCTGGTGCTCGCGATTCGCGATGCGCGCGTCGACCGGGCCGATTTCTATGTCGGCCGGCACGGCCAGTGGGTGCTCGATCGCAGCTTCCCGACCGATCGCGGCGACGCGCTCGATGCGCCGTCGCGCTACCCGACCCTCGACGTCACGCTGCGCGCGGGCGAACCGCTGCCCGTGCTGATCCGCATCACGTCGCGCAAGGAAATGCGGCTCGCGCCGGTCGCGTTCACCCGCGACGGGTGGATCGCGCAGGAATTGCACGCGTCGATGTGGAACTTCGGGTTCTTCGGCGGGCTGCTCGCCCTCGTCTGGTGCGCGCTGCTGATCGGCTTTTTCTCGCGCAGCGGCGTATTCCACGTGCTGGCCGCGCTGACCCTGAACACCGCGCTGTTCGAAGCGGCGTATCGCGGCTATCTCGCGATGGCGCTGTCGCCCGGCGCCCGCGAGTGGTCGACGCGCGGCGAAACGATCTTCGCGTACCTGTCGGTCGCGTGCTTCATCGTCTTCATCCTGATGGTCGCGCATCGCGAGAAGGCCAGGATGCCGATGCGCGCGGTGTACGTGGTGTTTCTCGCGCTCGAATGCGTGGGGATCGCCGGCGCGGCGTTCGGCGATCTGGCGACCTTCGCGTGGTTCTGCCTGTGGCTGAACACCGTGCTCGCGATCGTCAACATCAGCCTCGCGCTGATGCTCGTGATCCGGCGCACGCCGACGGGCCGCGTGATGCTGATCGCGGTCGCGTTCGCGACGTTCAACATGCTGATCCGCATGCTCGACGGCCGCGATGCGCTGCCGCCCGTGCTGTCATGGATCCGGTCCGACGTCTTTCCGAATCCGGTCATCGCGATCATCGGGCTCGCGACGCACCTGCTGGTGCTGGCCGCGTGGATTCACCACGTGGGCCGGCAGCGCACCGAGGCACGCAAGCGGCTCGAACACTGGCAGCTCACCGAACAGGACCGGCTGCGCGACGAGGTCGCGCGGCGCACGGTGGCGCTCAACGACGCGTTGCAGCAGTCGAAAACGCACATGCAGCAGAAGATCGAGACGCTCGGCTATGTCAGCCACGACCTGCGCGCGCCGCTGTCGACGATCAACGGCTATGCGAAGCTGCTGCTGGAAGGCGCGACACGCGGCCAGGCGCGGCTGATCCGGTCGATCGACCGCAGCATCCGCTACCAGCTCGCGCTGATCGACGAATTGCTCGCGTTCACGAAGGCCGAACTCCAGCCGCTCGGCGTCGCGCCCGACCGCACCGACCTGCCCGGGCTGCTGGACGACATCGGCCACTACGCGGTCGCGCTGTGCGCGCAGCAGGACAACCGGTTCGTCTACCGGCCGGTCACGGCGCTGCCGCGCACGGTACTGATCGACGGCATCCGGCTGCAACAGGTATTGCTGAACCTGCTGTCCAACGCATCGAAATTCACGCGCAACGGCACGGTCACGCTGTCGATCCACGCGTCGCGCGAAGGCGATGCATGGCGCCTGCTGTTCGAGGTAGCCGATACGGGCATCGGCATCGACATCACCACGACCACCGACATCTTCCGCGCGTACCAGCAGGTGCAGGCGGTGAACGGCGGCACCGGGCTCGGCCTGTTCATCGCGCAGCGCATCGTCACCGCGATGGGCGGCGAGCTGGCCGTCGCGAGCCAGCCGGGCATCGGCACGACGTTCTCGTTCGCGGTCGTCGCGCCGGCCCTCGGCCATGCGCTCGCACCGGCGTCGGGGCTCGTCCGGCAGTTTCATCCCGCCGACGAAGCGGAGCCGGCACACGCGGCGCCGGCGATGCGCAGCCCGCCCGCCGACGCGCTCGCCGAGCTGATCGCGCTCGCCGGCGAAGGTCGGCTGACCGATATCGAGGAATGGCTCGGCCAGTACGTGGACGAGCCGGGCCATGCGCCGTTCGTGCAGGAAATGCGCGAGCACCTCGATGCGCTGGACCTGCACGCGATCGAAAAACTGGCCGGCTCGCTGAAACGCATGCGCGTCGCGGATACGCCCTTCGACATCGAGACGGACGCGACCGGGCCGGCCTGACGGCACGGCCCCACGCGCGGCCGGCAGGCGGCCGCGCGCATCACTCCATCGCGGTTCGCTCGCGCTGCCGATCGGCCCGCTCGACCACGCGGGCCAGTCGAATGATGTCGGTCAGTCCGAATTCGCCGGCATCCGGGCGTGGGCGGCCGTGTTCGTCAGCCACGCGCATCGCGAACGCCAGCGCTTCCGAGCGCTCGCGCAGCAGCACCCGCAGCGCATCGGCCACGATCCGGCAGTCGCGCGCGTCGCCGAGATCGAGCAGCGGCCGACGGCCATGCTCGACGGCCAGCGCATCGGCCACGTCCGCTGTCATGTCATCGCGCTTCATCTCGTTCTCCTCGCGCCAGGGTAGTCGGTCGCACTACGACCGCCGCATCGTCGATACCAGCCCGATGTCCTCCTTGGGCGGCGCCGGCCGCGCGGGCGCGGCAGCCTGAGTCGGCCGCCGCGCGCCGAGCCCGGTGCCGCCGGTACGCCGCCGCGTCGCATGCCGCTCGATGACCCGCTGCAGCACGCAGAACACGCACAGCAGCGCGCCGATCACGATCCGCGTCCACCACGAACTCAGCGTGCCGTCGAACGTGATCAGCACCTGGATCGTGCCGAGGATGCCGACCCCGAACACCGAACCGATCACGTACCCCACGCCGCCCGTCAGCAGCGTGCCGCCGATCACGGTCGCGGCGATCGCGTCGAGTTCCATCCCCTGCGCCTGCAGCCCATAGCCCGACAGCACGTACAACGTGAACACCACGCCGCCGAGCGCCGAGCAGAAGCCGCTCAGCGCGTAGACGCCGATCTTCGTGCGCGCGACCGGCAAGCCCATCAGCAGCGCCGAGCGTTCGTTGCCGCCGACCGCATAGACGTTGCGGCCGAAGCGCGTGAAGTGCGCGACGTAGATCGCGACGGCCAGCGTCGCGAGCGCGATCAGCGCACCGGCACTCAGCATGCCGCCGCCGAGCGGCACGCTGATGCCCGCAATCGCATGGAACGCCGGCGCGTTGATCGTGATCGACTGCGTCGTGATCAGGAAGCACGCGCCGCGCGCGAGAAACATCCCGGCGAGCGTGACGATGAACGGCTGCAGCCGGAAATAGTGGATCAGCGCGCCCATCGCCGCGCCGTACAGCGCGCCGAACGCGAGCACCAGCGGCACGATCACCCACACGGGCCAGTGCAGCCGTTCGGCGCCGACCGCGCAGAAGATCGTTGTCAGCGCAACGACCGAGCCGACCGACAGGTCGATGCCGCCCGACACGATCACGAACGTCATCCCGATCGCGACGATCAGCAGGAACGCGTTGTCGACGAGCAGCCCTGTGAGCACCTGCATCGAGAAAAAGCCCGTGTACATCACGGACCCGAAGCCGAACAGCGCGGCGAACAGCACGATCGTCACGACGATCGGCAGCGTGCGCGGGTCGGCGAGGCGGCCAAGGAAACGGTTCATCGCGGCGTCGCTCCGGTGGTGGTGGCGCGCGATCGCGCGGAAGGCAGCAGCCGCGACGCGTGCCGCACCAGCAGCGCGCGCGCCGCGTCCGACTGGATCAGCGTCACGACGATCACGACGACCGCCTTGACGACGAGCGTCGCCTCCGGCGGCACGCCGATCGAATAGGTCGTGTAGGTGAGCGTCTGGATGATCAGCGCGCCGAGCACCGAGCCCGCGAGGCTGAAGCGGCCGCCGAGCAGCGACGTGCCGCCGAGCGTCACCGCGAGGATCGCGTCGAGTTCGAGCAGCAGCCCCGCGTTGTTGCCGTCGGCACTGCGCACGTTCGAGCTCGCGAGGATGCCCGCGAGCGCCGACATCACGCCCGAGCACAGATACACGCCGAACACGACCGCGCCCGAGCGCAGCCCGACGAGCCGCGTCGCGACCGGGTTCACGCCGATCGCGCGAATGAACAGCCCGAGTGCCGTACGGTTCACCAGCAGCGCGGTCGCGCCGATCGTCGCGAGCGCGATCCATACCGCGCACGGCACGGTCGCGAGATAGCCGCCGCCGAGCGCAAGGTAGCCGGGCGCACCGATCGGGATGATCTGGCCGCCCGTCAGCAATTGCGCGACGCCGCGGCCGGCCACCATCAGGATCAGCGTCGCGATGATCGGCTGCATCCCGACGAACGCGACCAGCAGCCCGTTCCACGCACCGGCCAGCAGCCCGACGCCGAGCGCGGCGGCCAGCGCCGCGCCGACTTGCGACGGGTCCGCCTCGAGCACGGTCGCGGCCGCCGCGCCGGCGATCGCGACGATCGCGCCGACCGAGATGTCGATCCCGCGGGTCGCGATCACGAGCGTCATCCCGAGCGACACGATCACGAGCGGCGCCGCGCGGTTCAGGATGTCGATCGGCGCGCCGAACAGGTGGCCGTCGAGCAGCGCGATCGACAGGAAGCCGGGACGATACGCGACATCCAGCGCGAACAGCAGCGCGAGCGTCAGCACCGGCCACGCGAGCGAATGACGGAACAGCGTGCGTAGCCACGTCATGACTGGCCTCCCGCAATCAACCGGTAAACCTGCTCCTCGGACGCATCGGCGCCGCTCAGCTCCGCGACCTTGCGGCGGTCGCGCAGCACCGCGATCCGATGGCTCACGCGCACGACCTCGCCGATCTCCGACGAGATGAACAGGATCGCGAGCCCCTGCGCGCACAGCGCGAGCACCCGCTCCATGATGTCGAACTTCGCGGCGACGTCGATGCCGCGTGTCGGCTCGTCGAGAATCAGCAGCTTCGGGTCCGTCGCGAGCCAGCGCGCGAGCAGCACCTTCTGCTGGTTGCCGCCCGACAGCAGCCCGATCGGCTGCTCCGCGTCGCGCGCCTTGATGCCGAGCCGGGCGATGTACGTGTCGGCGATCTCGCGCTGGCGCGCCCGCCCGATCAGCCGCCACCAGCCGCGCCGCGCCTGCAGCGCGAGCACGATGTTCTCGCGGATCGACAGCGCGGCGACGATGCCCTCCTTCTTGCGGTCTTCCGGACAGTACGCGATGCCGCTGCGCACCGCGTCGTGCGGTGACGCGAGCCGCTTGCGCGCGCCGTCGATCTCGATCGCGCCGGTATCCGGGCGCGCGGCGGCGAACGCCAGTTGCGCGGTCTCGGTGCGGCCCGAGCCGAGCAGCCCGGCCAGCCCGACGATCTCGCCGGGGCGCACGTCGAGATCGAGCGCGCTCATCATCCCGCGCCGGCCGACCTGCTGCATCGACAGGAACGGCGCGGTGGTCGCGGTGTCACGCTCGACCGCCGCGGCGCCCGCCTGCAGCGTCTCGGACATGCGCTCGCGGCCGGTCATCTTCGCGACCAGCACGTCGACCGGCAGGTCCCGCGCGAGGTACTCGCCTTCGCGCTCGCCGTTGCGCATCACGGTGATGCGGTCGGACACCGCATAGGTCTGCTCGAGAAAATGCGTGACGAACAGGATCGCGATGCCCGACGCCTTCAGCCGGCGCAGCACGTCGAACAGGCGTGCGACCTCGCCGTCGTCGAGGCTCGAGGTCGGTTCGTCGAGAATCAGCACGCGCGCGTCGACCGACACCGCCCGCGCGATCGCCACCATCTGCTGTACCGCGATCGGATACGAATCGAGCGAACGCGTGACGTCGAGCGCCAGGTCGAGTTCGGCGAGCGCGTCGCGCGAGCGCGCATGGATCGTCTTCCAGTCGATCGCGCCGCGCCGCATCGGCTGCCGGCCCGCGAAGATGTTCTCCGCGACCGACAGGTTCGCGCACAGGTTCACTTCCTGGTAGAGCGTCTGGATGCCGGCCGCCTCGGCCTCGCGCGGCGCGGCGAAATTCACCGGCGCGCCGCCGACGCGAATCTCGCCCGCATCGTGCGCATGCACGCCGGTGAGCACGTTGATCAGCGTCGACTTGCCCGCGCCGTTCTGGCCCATCAGCGCGTGGATTTCACCCGGAAACAGCCGGAAGTCCACGCGCTGCAGCGCGCTGACGCCCGGAAACGACTTGTCGATGCCGATCATCTCGACCACCGGCGGACTCTGCATGCAGCCTCCCTCGAAGCGTCGCCGGACGGCGGCCGCGAGGCCGCCGCCCGGGCGGACAGGTCAGTACTTGCGGGTCGGCAGCACCTGCGCCGCGACGTTCATCGGGAACACCGTCTCGTTGGTCACGATGCGCTTGGGCAACTGCTTGCCGGCGACGACGTCCTTCACCGCGCTCATCAGTTGCGGGCCGAGCAGCGGGCTGCATTCGACGTCGACGTTGATCTTGCCCGCGACCATCGCCTGGAAGCCGCCCTTCGTCGCGTCGAACGACACGACGCTCACGTCCTTGCCGGGCTTGATGCCGGCCTCTTCCATCGCCTGGATCGCGCCGAGCGCCATGTCGTCGTTGTGCGCATAGACGACGTTGATCTGCTTGCCGTAGGTCTTCGCGAACGCTTCCATCACCTGCTTGCCGCCGGCGAGCGTGAAGTCGCCGCTCTGCGACGCGATCACCTTGAATTTCGGATTGTTCTTGATCACCTCGAGCAGGCCCGCGCGGCGATCGTTGGCCGGCGCGGAGCCGACCGTCCCTTGCAGCTCGACGATGTTGATCGGGCCTGCGTCGTTCTTGTAGCGCTCTTCCAGCCAGTGGCCGGCGCGCCGCCCTTCCTCGAGGAAGTCGGAGCCGATCATCGTCACGTACAGCGACGGGTCCTTCACGTCGACCCCGCGGTCGGTCAGGATCACCGGGATATGCGCGGCCTTCGCTTCGGTCAGCACCGGCTCCCAGCCCGATTCGACGACCGGCGAGAACGCGATCACGTCGACCTTCTGCGCGATGAACGAGCGGATCGCGCGAATCTGGTTCTCCTGCTTCTGCTGGGCGTCGGAAAACTTCAGGTTGATGCCGGCGTCCTTCGCCGCGCCCTTCACCGATACGGTATTCGCGGTGCGCCAGGCGCTTTCCGCGCCGACTTGCGAGAACCCGAGCGTGATCGGCTTTTGCTGCGCGTGCGCGCCGCCTGCCAGCACCGTCGCCGCGGCGACGATCGCGCCGGCCGCCAGCTTCCTGATGAATGTCATGGTCCGTCTCCGATGATGTCGTTGTGTGCCGCGGCGCTGTTGTGTTTCTGCGTGGCGCTGGCGCGGATCGGGCTGCGCCGGCCGGCGTGTGCGGCCGGCGCGGTATACATGCCCCGCATCAGTCTAGAAACAAGTCCGATAACCTTCCAATGAAATATTGGATTGGGCCGATGCCGGAATCGGCATACGTATAAACACCTAAGCGCGAGACCCCGCGGGCGCGGCGTCTCGGCGCGCAGGCCGCCTTGAACGGAGGCCGGATATCGACGCAGACGAAAGCATCAGCGCATCGCGCCCCTGGCGCGCAGTTCACGGCCGACACGTACGATTTCGCGCTCGCCTTCCACCAGCGCGGCGGCGCTCGTATGCATCGAGTAGGCGCCCAGATGAAGATCGTGCGGATGCGGAATCGCGGTACCGACCACAAAGCGCGCGTCGGTCACGGCCTCGAATTCGATCGGCGCATCGGACGCGTCGAACACGACCAGCTCGCCCCGCCCGACCGGGTCCGGCGTGCGCAGGCGGCCGTCCATCACGGCGGCCCAGCCGACCCGGTGGCCCTGCGGCGGCCGGCAGGTCCAGCGCTCACCCGCCGCCAACTGCACGACGACGTAGTTGATGCCCGGCGGCGCATCGACCGGGCTCACTGCGCCGCCGTGGCGGCCGAGCAGCACGCGGGCCGGCCCGTCCGTCGGGATGTCGTCGATCGACAGGTGCTGACTGAACGCCGGCGCCAGCTCGCGCCCCGGCGGCAACGCCACCCACAGCTGGAACGCCTTGACCGGCGGCACCACGAAACCCGTATGCCAGACGCCGCGCCCCGCGCTCATCCATTCGATGTCGCCGGCCCCCATCGGGCCTTCGTGGCCCGTCGATTCCACGTAGGTGCCGTGCCCGTCGATCAGGAGCGTCAGCGTGGCGATGCCCGAATGCGGATGCCAGCCGAAGGCCGGTTTGCCGAGCGGCGCCCGCGTATCGATCAGGTCGAGGAACACGAACGGCTTGATCATCTCGCCGACGTCGGACGGGCTGACCATGCGGACGACCGGCCCGTGCGCGTGGCCGCGCGTGCGGAACACGACATGACGGCCGGCGGCGATGGTCGAGGGAACGGAATCGAGGGTATTCAACATGGGTTCTCCGGTGGCCGGTATCCGGCGCGTTGCGTCAGGCCGCGAGGGCCGCCGCCGCTTCCTTCGCCGATGCAATGGCGCCCGTGCGCTTGTCCGGCCCCATCGCGACGCCTTCGGCACGAATGAACGTGATGTCGGTGACGCCGATGAACGCGAATGCGTCTTTCAGATAGGTTTCCTGATGATCGAGCGACGCCACCGGCGACCCTGCGCTGTACACGCCGCCGCGCGACGATGCGATGACCAGTTTCTTGCCGCCGCACAGGCCTGTCGGCCCGTTCTCGTCGTAGCGGAAGGTCTTGCCGGCCACCAGGATGCGGTCGATCCACGCCTTCAGTTGCGACGGGATGCCGAAGTTGTACATCGGCGCGCCGACCACCACGATATCCGCGGCGAG
The DNA here is from genome assembly GCF_016759955.1 of Burkholderia sp. KCJ3K979. Classification (NCBI taxonomy): domain Bacteria; kingdom Pseudomonadati; phylum Pseudomonadota; class Betaproteobacteria; order Burkholderiales; family Burkholderiaceae; genus Burkholderia; species Burkholderia sp. KCJ3K979. The sequence continues at coordinate 7,205 of NZ_JACFYV010000149.1, read as the reverse complement.
GAACGTGTCGAGCGCGTGCTGACCGGTGTCGACGTCCGCCTTCAGCGCGTCGTCGACCGGCGCGCCTTGCGCGGCGGCAAGGTGTTCGGCGGCCAGATGGCCGAGCGGCGTGGCGGCGAGGTCGAGGTGCGTGACCGCGAGGCCGGGATCGCGGGCGCGGAAGCGGGCGACGATTTCCGCCGACAGTTCGCGGCTGACCGAGCCCTGGCCGAGGATGCTCGAATCGATGTGCAGCAGTTTCATGCAGATTCTCCTTGAGACGGATGGATTTGCCGGTAGCGTGAGACCAGTATGGAGATCGATTCAGCTTTACACTAGATGGATAAACAGGATTTGATTAATCCATTTCTGGAGCAATCCCATGCTCGATCTGAATGATCTCGCGCTGTTCGTCCAGGTCGTCCGCGCCGGCAGCTTTTCGGAGGCCGCACGACGCCTGCGCATGCCGGCCAATACGCTGAGCCGGCGCATCGACCAGTTCGAAGGGCACATCGGCACGCGCCTGCTGCATCGCTCGACCCGCAAGCTTGCGCCGAGCACCGAGGGCCTGGCGCTGTTCGAGCGCTACGCGCCGGCACTCGACCGGATCTTCGAGATCGAGCGGCAGCATGCGGACGGGCAGGAACCGTCCGGAACCGTGCGCGTGGCGGCGATGGCCGGCCTGTTCGAAGTGATCAAGCTGGAATGGCTGGCCGAGTTCTACGCGCGCTATCCGCGAATCAGCATCGACTTCCTGCTCGACGACACGCCGTCCGACCTGATCGCCGAGCGCATCGACCTCGCACTGCGCATCGGCATCGAGACCGGCGGCAGCTTCCGCGTGCGCCGGATCGCGCCGGACACGATGATCCTCGCCGCCAGCCCCGCTTATCTCGAACGACGCGGCACGCCGCGCACGCCGCGCGAACTGGCCGACCATGATTGCCTGACGGTGTCGAGCCGCCAGGGACGCAGCATGTGGCGCCTGCAGGGGCCGCGCGGCACGCAGGAGATTTCGATCGACGGCCGTTTCTCGGTCAACGACATGCGCGTGGTCGTGCAGGCGTGCCTCGCCGGCCTCGGCATCGCGCTGGTGCCGCAGGTGCTCGCCGCGGCGGCGATCGACGAAGGCAAGCTGGCGCGCGTGCTGCCGGCCTACCAGCGCTCCGGCGCCGGGCTCGGGCTGCAGCTCGTCTATACGAGCCGCCCGCCGCTGCCGCCCGCGGTGACGGCCGTCGCCGAGTTTCTGCTGGAGAAGCTCGACCAACGGATGTCGAGGTGTCCCGAGCCCGCGGCCGGCCGATGACGTTTCGTCGTCGCCGCGAACGGCATTTCCTGGCCGCTCCGCCGTCGCGTCGTACGGCCCGCCGGCGCACGATTCTTGCTCCCGCTCCGCAACGACCGCTCATGCCGTGCTGCAGGTCGCCGTCCGGGCCCATTACGAACAAGGGAGCAAACACATGACCGCAGCCCACGAGCACGGGTCGCCATCCATCGCCATCGCCGTCAACCGGCACACGAGCGCATGAAGCAGCCCGCTTCGAGCACGGCCGCGGCGCTGCGCCACGTCGACGACCGCCAGCCCGGCTACACGCGCCGCCGCCTGCGCAACGGCTTCGCGTATTACGCGCAGGACGGCACGCGGATTCGCGATGCCGCGGAAATCGCCCGCATCGACGCGCTGGCGATTCCACCGGCCTACACCGACGTGTGGATCTGCGCCGATCCGCTCGGCCACTTGCAGGCGACGGGCCGCGACGCGCGCGGCCGCAAGCAGTATCGCTATCACCCGCAATGGCGGGAAACGCGCGATGCGAACAAGTACGCGCGGATGGCCGCGTTCGCGCGGGCGCTGCCGCGCATCCGCGCACGCGTCACCCGCGATCTGGCGCTGCCGGGCATGCCGCGCGACAAGGTCGTCGCGACGATCGTTCGCTTGCTCGACACGACGCTCGCACGGATCGGCAACGCGGAATACGCGCGCGAGAACGGCTCGTACGGGCTGACGACGCTGCGCAAGCGCCATTTGAAGATCCAGCCCGGCCAGGTGCGGCTGCGCTTCGCCGGCAAGAGCGGGATCGAACACGACGTGACGGTCGACGACGCGCGGGTCGCGCGGATCGTGCGGCGCTGCGCGGAACTGCCCGGGCACGAGCTGTTCCAGTATGTGGACGACGACGGCGTGCGCCATCCGGTCGGGTCGTCCGACGTGAACGACTACCTGCGCGAGGCCGGCGGCGCCGATTTCACCGCGAAGGATTACCGGACCTGGGCCGGCAGCGTGCACGCGCTCGGGTTGCTGCGGCGCATCGAGCATCGCGGCGTCACGCATGCCCGCAAGCAGATCGTCGAGACCGTGCGCGCGGTGGCCGAGCTGCTGCGCAACACGCCGGCCGTGTGCCGGCGCTGCTACATCCATCCGGCCGTGCTCGACGCGTTCGAGGCGGGCACGCTCGCCGCGCTGGCGGTCCGGCGTACGCCGCGCGGCCTGCGCGCGGACGAAGCGGCATTCGTCGCGTTGCTGGCATCCGCGCGCCGGCGCACGGCGAGATGACTGTCCACGCCGCGCGTTCCGGTCCCGAGGCCGCGCGCGACCGACACCGCTCCCCGCGTGTCGTTTACCACCGGGTTCCGGGCGCATGACCGATAGCCGCTCCCGCCCGTTTCTCTAAACTGGTTCGCACAACACACCTGCCCGGTGTCGTCCGCCGCGCGCGTCACGCCACCGGCATCGAGGCATCCCCGAGACATCCGCCTTCGCTGTCCGTCGGCCCGCGTGCCCCCGGCCGCATTCCCGCCGGCCGCGCCGCCAAGGCAACTCCAGGAGAGAACATTGAGCCCGTCGCAAGCGCGCCCCGCGAAAACCCGGTCTTCGCGCCAGTCCATCAAGCTGGATGACATCACGATCGTCGACCCGGCCATCCTCAAGCGCGCGGTCGGCGCGATGGCGTTCGGCAACGCGATGGAATGGTTCGACTTCGGCGTCTACAGCTATATCGCCGTCACGCTCGGCAAGGTGTTCTTCCCGTCCAGCAGCCCGTCCGCGCAGTTGCTGGCCACCTTCGGCACGTTCGCGGCCGCGTTCCTCGTGCGCCCGCTCGGCGGCATGGTGTTCGGCCCGCTCGGCGATCGCATCGGCCGCCAGCGCGTGCTCGCCGCCACGATGATCATGATGGCCGTCGGCACCTTCGCGATCGGCCTGATCCCGAGCTATGCGTCGATCGGCATCATGGCCCCGATCCTGCTGCTCGTCGCCCGCCTCGTGCAGAGCTTCTCGACCGGCGGCGAGTACGGCGGCGCCGCCACCTTCATCGCCGAGTTCGCGACCGACAGGCGTCGCGGCTTCATGGGCAGCTTCCTCGAGTTCGGCACGCTGATCGGCTATACGCTCGGCGCGGCTACGGTCGCGCTGCTGACGGCCACGCTGTCGCAGGAAACGCTGCTGTCGTGGGGCTGGCGCGTGCCGTTCTTCATCGCCGGGCCGCTCGGCCTCGTCGGCCTCTACGTACGGCTCAAGCTCGAGGAAACGCCGGCCTTCAAGAAGGAAGCCGAAGCGCGCGAAGCGGACGAACGCGCGCGGCCGAAACAGCGCTTCGCGACGCTGCTCGTCGAACAGTGGAAGCCGCTGCTGCAATGCGTCGGCCTCGTGCTGATCTTCAACGTGACCGACTACATGGCGCTGTCGTACCTGCCGAGCTACCTGTCGGCGACGCTGCACGTGCGCGAATCGCACGGGCTCTTCATGGTGCTGCTCGTGATGGTGCTGATGATGCCGATGACGCTGTACGCCGGGCACCTGTCGGACAAGGTCGGCCGCAAGCCGGTGATGATGGCCGGCTGCGTGGGCCTGCTCGCGCTGTCGGTGCCGGCGCTGATGCTGATCCGCACCGGCGGCACGCTGCCGATCTTCGGCGGGATGCTGATTTACGGCGTCCTGCTGTCGACGTTCACGGGCGTGATGCCGTCGGCGCTGCCCGCGCTGTTCCCGACGCGGATTCGCTACGGTGCGCTCGCGATCGGCTTCAACGTGTCGGTGTCGCTGTTCGGCGGCACGACGCCGCTCGTCACCGCGTGGCTGGTCGATCGCACCGGCGACCTGATGATGCCCGCCTACTACCTGATGGGTGCGTCGTTCATCGGCATCGTGTCGGTGCTCGCGCTGCGCGAGACCGCGCGTCAGCCGCTGCCCGGCTCCGGGCCGTGCGTGGCGAGCCGCGCGGAAGCATTGAACCTCGTACGCGGTGATGCCGACGAAGCGCGCGTGCGCGACCGGAAGTTCACGCCGGTCAGCGAGCGTGCGTGACGCAGGTCGATGCGACGCCGCGCGGGCGTCGCCGTTCGCGTGACCGTCAGTTCGACGGCAGTTGCTGCGCGTCGAACCAGTCGAGCAGCGTGCGCGTGACGAACGCGGGATTCTCCAGGTTCGAGATATGGCCGGCGTCGGGCACCAGCGCATGCGCGCAGCCGATCACGCTCGCCATCTTCACGGTTTCCGACGGCGGCCGCGCCATGTCGCCCGCACCGCACATCAGCAGCGTGTGCGCGGCATCGAGTTCGGCGAGGGTCGCGAGCGCGTCGGGCCGGCCGAAAATCAGCCGGCCGAGCGGCGCGATCGATTGCCGCAACCGGTCGGCGGGCAGGTTCGCGAGCGCATCGCGAAACGCGGTCGGCACCGGGTCGTCGAGATCGGCGTCCGGCCGGAAGAACAACGGCACGATCGCGTCGAGCAGCGGCGGCGCGATGCGGCCTGCGGCCTCGATCGCGTCGAGCATCCCGAAGTAGCGGGCGCGCGTCGCATCGGGTTCCGCTTCGAGCGATGCGTCCATGATCACGAGCGAGCGCACGCGCCGCGGCTCGCGCAACGCGAGCCGGGCGCCCCACATGCCGCCCACGCTGAGCCCGACGATCGCGCACTGGTCGATCTCCAGCGCATCGAGCAGCGCGCTCGCCTGCGTGGCGAGATCGTCGAGCGTATGCGTGCCGTCCGGCAGCGCGCCCGATTCGCCATGCCCCCACAGGTCCGGCACGATCACGCGATACCGGCGCGACAGCGCGTCGATCTGCGGCGCCCACATCGTCGCGTCCCACAGATAGCTGTGCCCGAGCAGCACCGGAAACCCGGCGCCGCTATCGAGGTAATGCAGGGTACTGCCTTGAATGCCGTGTACGGGCATGCTGTCTCCGGGATGTCAGGACTCGGCGGTGGCCCGGAGGCGCGCGCCGCGGTCGGCGGCGTTCTGCAACGAACGCGAAGCGGCGCATCATCGCACAGGTTGCAGGTGCCGCGCATGACGCCGCGCACGACACATTCGCCGCGCCGCGCTATCCGACGCGATACATCGGCAGCACGTTGCTGCCGGCCGTATCCTGCTCCGACGCGAGCGGCTGGCACGCTTGTTCGAGCAGCCAGTTGGTCAGCACCGCGATATCGAATTCGTTGCACGCATCGGGGTTCTGCACGAGCACGTAGCTGCCCGATGCAACGGTGCAATGCGGGAACAGCTCGACGAGCCGCCCCTGCTTCAGCAGCCCGTCGACCAGCGGCCGCCTGCCGATCGCGATGCCGTGCCCGTCGACGGCGGCCTGGACCAGTTGATCGTACTGGCTGAAGTGCAGCGCCCCGGCCGGCCGCAGCCGCGGCACGCCGAGCGCCTTCAGCAGATGGCTCCAGCCGTGCCACGGCCATTCGCCGCGCGGGTCGTCGAGATGCAGCAGCACGTGCTTGTCGAGGTCGGCCGGCTGCATCGACGCGGCGTCACCCGCCGCCGTCATCAGGCTCGGGCTGCACACCGCCACGACACGCTCGCGAAACAGCACGTCGGTATCGTCGGTCGACGTATACGGGCCGGCGTAGCGCACGGCCAGGTGCAAACGTTTGCGTTTAAGATCTTCAATTTCGCTCGTGGCCGACACGCGCACGTCGATGTCCGGATAGCTGGCGCGGAACGAACCGAGGCGCGGAATCAGCCACAGCGCCGCGAACGAGACGGTGGTCGACAACGAGATCGAACGCTGGCCGACACTCGACGACAGCTTGCCGACCACCGATTCCAGATCGGACAACGCGAACGAGATCGCGTCGTACAACTCACGCCCCTTGTCGGTCAGCGTCAGGGAACGAATATGCCGGTGAAAGAGCTCGATCCGGAGCTGCTCTTCGAGCGCCTTGACCTGGCGACTCACGGCCGATTGCGTGACGTTGAGCTCCTGCCCCGCACGCGTGAAACTCAAATGGCGCGCCGCGCATTCGAAGCCTCTCAGGAAATCCAGCGAAGGCAAACTTCTCAATCGCTTTGCCAATCTCACATTAGCCATACCGCCGCCTCAAAGTTGCACCCCTCGACAGATAAGTTGCCGTTCGTCTCCCTGTACCGTTTCTCCTATCTGGATTCGGAAACGATTTTATCTTGAAGCATGGTTACATATCATTCTTATTTTCAATCATGACACTCGTATTTATCTATCGATTTTCATCGCATCAATATGCTTACACCAACATTATCGAGTAGTGATTTTGTAAATTAATATGCGAACGAATCGAGCATACCAAAATGGTTGATAAATTCTCGTAAAAACAGGCGATTTCCGGCAAAGTTCGACGTTATCACGCCGATTTCACCGTCATGACAGAGGCCGCGCCCAATGCCTACAATTCAATTTCAACCAGCCGACTTTTCACCGAATTTCCCGGATTGCGAAAAACAAACAGTCAGCAACAGACATGCAAAATGCCGCTTTAATCCGGGAACGAATGTTTATTAAAAAATACTAAACGGATGAATTTTGATCTCGTCATGCGTTTCAAGAAATGGATGAGTCGATTATTTCCGGAAATGAATAATCCGCCGGCCGGCAACGCCGGTCGGCATGCATCGGGTTCGCCCGTCGGCCGGAATTCGGCCCGCGCCGCGCGACAACGGAACGTGTCGACCCGCTACGCGTGGTCCACCCCACCATTCGCCCGCGCGGTCACTTCGCGGCGATAGCGGTTCAGCTCCTGCGCGGTCGCGAACGTGCGCTCGAACAGGATCGACAGGTTGTGCAGAATCCGCTCGACGACCTTCTTCTCCCATTCGCCGTCGAAACGGATCTGCTCGTCGAGCCAGCGCTCGAGCCATGCCGGGTCCGGCAGGCGCGACTGCACGGTGTCGCGCGGGAACAGCGCCTGGTTCACGTGCAGGTTGGTCGGGTGCAGCGGCTTCTCGGTGCGGCGCGCCGACGCCATC
>NZ_JACFYV010000148.1:0-17295 GCF_016759955.1 Burkholderia sp. KCJ3K979 | reverse complement strand
GGGGGGGACTCCGCGCGGGCCACGGGCGAGCGTGACGGGCAGGACGTGCGACCGTGCGCGGGGATAAGCCCGTCAGCTTGTCACAGGTATTTGACAGTAAATTGAAATGATCCGAAGAAACGGATCGTCAGGCAGGCGGAGTGCCGTCCGACGGGGTGGCCGTCGCGCGGCGGCGCGCACGCTTCGACGCGCCGTTGACGAGCGCCCAGCGCAGCACGGGGGCGACGGCGCGGATGCCCGGCCGGACCACCGCGCGCCGCAACGGCGCGAACGTCGACACGCCGAGCATGCGCTGCGCCCACGGCGGCAGCAAGTCGATCCCGGCATGCATCACCAGCGACGCGGCAGGCCGCAGCGCGGGCCTCGCGACGGGCACGTTCAGCAGAATGGACATCACGTCGAAGGTACGCGGCCCGGCTTCGAGCTCGGGCAGCATGCGCGCGAGATAGGCCGCTACCTCGGCACGCGAACGTGGCACCTCGTGCGCGCCGAGCAGCTCGGCGATCAGTGCCGTCTCCGCGTAATAGCGGTCCTGCAACTCGCCGGACAGCGCCGGATTCACGTAACGCAGATGCGCGGCGAGGAAGCTCGACACTTCCGCGACATGCACCCAGGTGAGCAACGCGGGATCGTCGGCGCGGTACGGCCGCCCGTCCGGCGCGCTGCCCGAGATGTGCGCATGGATCGCTTTCACGCGCTCGATCAGCGCGAGCGCGTCCGCGCGGCTGCCGAACGTCGTCCCCGTGATGAACGTGGCGGTGCGCCGCAAGCGGCCGAAGATGTCGGTGCGGAACGACGAATGATCCCAGACGCCCGCGAGTGCGAGCGGGTGGAGCGCCTGCAGCAGCAGCGCGGCGATGCCGCCCGTCATCATCGACGTGAAATCGGCATGCACGCGCCAGCAGACGGCGTCGGGGCCGAACAGCCCTGGGTCGCCAGGCGGAGAGGAGAGATCGATCGACGGGCCGCCGCCGCCGGCCGTCAGGTGCGTGATGCCGGCCACGAGCCGCTTGCGGATCGGCTCGGCCCAGCGCGGACCCGGCGCGGGTGCGGTGGGGTGGCGGCTGGGCGGCGTCGTCATGGCGGGGGCGGCTCGGCGGCGGATTACTTGCCGTCGGGGGTATCCCACTCGTCGCGTTCGGTGCGGCGCGCATCGGGCACCGACAGCCCGAAGTGGCGATACGTGAGCAGCGTCGCGACGCGCCCGCGCGGCGTGCGCTGCAGGAAGCCCTGCTGGATCAGGTACGGTTCGAGCACGTCCTCGATCGTGTCGCGCTCCTCGCCGATCGCTGCCGCGAGGTTGTCGATGCCGACCGGGCCGCCATCGAACTTGTACAGGATCGCTTCGAGCAGCTTGCGGTCCATCAGGTCGAAGCCGACCGGATCGACGTCGAGCATCGCGAGCGCGGCGTCGGCAACGGCCGCGGTGATCTGGCCGTCGGCCTTCACTTCCGCGAAGTCGCGCACGCGGCGCAGCAGCCGGTTCGCGATCCGCGGCGTGCCGCGCGCGCGCTTCGCGATTTCCAGCGCGCCGTTCGGATCGATCTGCGCATTCAGCAGCGACGCCGAGCGGCGCACGATGCGCGACAGTTGTTCGGCGTCGTAGAACTCGAGGCGCGCGACGATCCCGAAACGATCGCGCAGCGGGTTGGTCAGCATCCCCGCGCGGGTGGTCGCGCCGACCAGCGTGAACGGCTGCAGGTCGAGCTTCACGCTGCGCGCGGCCGGGCCTTCGCCGATCATGATGTCGATCTGGTAATCCTCGAGCGCCGGATACAGGATTTCCTCGACGACCGGCGACAGCCGGTGGATCTCGTCGATGAACAGCACGTCGTTCGCTTCGAGGTTCGTCAGCAGCGCGGCGAGATCGCCCGCGCGCTCGAGCACGGGGCCCGACGTCTGACGCAGGTTCACGCCCATCTCGCGCGCGATGATGTGTGCGAGCGTCGTCTTGCCGAGACCCGGCGGCCCGAACAGCAGCACGTGATCGAGCGGCTCGGAGCGGCGTTTCGCGGCTTCGATGAAGATCTCGAGCTGGCCGCGCACCTTTTCCTGGCCGACGTAATCGTCGAGCTGGCGCGGCCGCAACGCACGTTCGAACACCTCCTCGTGCGACGAGGCGGGCGTGGCGGCGATGATCCGCTGCTCGGTGGCGAGTTTGTCGGTTTCAATCATGCGGCCATTGTACCGCGCGGCGCAGGCGGGACCACCTGGCCGAACGGCCGACTGGCGAGCGCCGCGCGGCGGCGCGACACTGGCTTCGACGGCCGGATCGAACGTGCGTTACGCCTTCGACAGCGCCTTCAGCGCGAGCTTGATGCCTTCGGACACGCCGGTGCCGGCCGGCACGTTCTTGATCGCGGCGAGGCCTTCCTTTTCGGAGTAGCCGAGCGCGAGCAGCGCGTTGAGGATGTCGGTCGCGTGGTCGGACGCCGACGCGGCGCCGGCCAGTGCGCCGAGGTCGGCGCCGAGCTTGCCCTTCAGTTCGAGCAGCAGGCGCTCGGCGGTCTTCTTGCCGATGCCGGGCAGGCGCGTGAGGCGGGCGGCGTCCTGCATCGTCACGGCCTGCGCGAGCTCCTGCACGCTCATGCCGGACAGCACGGCGAGCGCCATGCGCGCGCCGATGCCGGTGATCTTCAGCAGCTCGCGGAAGGTCGTGCGCTCCTGCGGCGTCAGGAAGCCGTACAGCAGGTGCGCGTCCTCGCGGACGATCTGCTGCGTGAGCAGCACGACGCGTTCGCCCGTTTGCGGCAGGTTGTAGAAGGTGCTCATCGGCACGTCGATTTCGTAGCCGACGCCGTTGCAGTCGACGAGCAGATGAGGCGGGTTCTTTTCGAGCAGGATGCCGGCGATGCGACCGATCATGGAGGACGGGGTGCGAGGAAGAAAGCGCGAGTGTAGCGCACGCGCGGCGCAATGCCGATGGGTGCGGCCGTCAGGCCGAAGCGGCGCGTGGCGCGGGTATGTCGGGCAAGGGTAAAGCGGGCAAGCGGCCAAGCGGGTTCAGGCGGCCCACGCAGTGGAGCCGACACGTCGGGCCACGGGCCGCGATGCGCGGCAGCGTCAGCCGACCAACCTGCCGCGCCGCACGCGCAGCCCTTTCTGCGCGAGCGCCGGCGCCAGGCCGCCCAGCGTGCTGAGCGTGTTGCCGCCGTGCGCGTGGCAGATCGCCATGCCGAGCGCGTCGGCCGCATCGGAGCCCGGCTGGCCGGACAGGTTGAGCAGCCGCGTGACCATTTCCTGCATCTGCGTCTTGGTCGCACGGCCGTAGCCGACCACGGCCTGCTTGAGCTGCAGCGCCGTGTATTCGGCGACCGGCAGTCCGCCCGCGACGAGGCCGCAGATCGCCGCGCCGCGCGCCTGGCCGAGCAGCAGCGTCGACTGCGGGTTCACGTTGACGAACACCTTTTCGATCGCGGCCTGGTCGGGTGCGTGTTCGCGCACGATCGTCGAGACGCCCTGGAAGATCGTGCCGAGCCGGGTGGCCAGATCGGCCGTCGGCGTGCGGATCACGCCGCTCGTGACATAGGCGAGCCGGTGGCCGCTGACGTCGATGACGCCGAAGCCGGTGACGCGCAGGCCGGGGTCGATGCCGAGAATTCGCATGAGTGAGGAGAGTGGCGTGATGCAGCGATACTACAACGAATGGTGCGGCAATCCGGTCGCCCGGTCGTGCGCGGAGGCGCCGCGCAATAAAAAACCCGGCGGGGGTGATGCCGCCGGGTTCCCGTGCAGCGGCCGCGCGGGCCGCATGCCGCGATCAGTGACGGAAGTGACGCACGCCCGTCAGGACCATCGCGATACCGTGCTCGTCGGCCGCCGCGATCACTTCGTCGTCGCGCATCGAGCCGCCCGGCTGGATCACGCAGGTCGCGCCGGCCGCCACGACGACGTCGAGGCCGTCGCGGAACGGGAAGAACGCATCCGACGCGACGGCCGAGCCGGCCAGCGTCAGGCCCGCGTTCTGCGCCTTGATGCTCGCGATGCGCGCGGAATCGACGCGGCTCATCTGGCCGGCGCCGACGCCGAGCGTCATGCCGTTGCCGCAGAACACGATCGCGTTCGACTTCACGTACTTCGCGACGCGCCACGCGAACAGCAGGTCGTCCATTTCCTTCGCGGTCGGCTGGCGCTTCGTGACGACGCGCAGCTCGCTCGGCTGCACGTTGCGCGAATCGAGCGATTGCACGAGCAGGCCGCCGCCGACGCGCTTCAGGTCGAATGCGTTGTGGCCGTCACCCAGTGCAATCTCGAGCAGGCGCACGTTCTGCTTCGCGGCGAACACCTGCTTCGCGGCGTCGGAGAACGACGGGGCGATCAGCACTTCGACGAACTGCTTCGCCACCGCCTGCGCGGCCGCTTCGTCGACTTCGCGGTTGAACGCGATGATGCCGCCGAATGCCGAGGTCGGATCGGTCTGGAACGCCTTCGCGTATGCGTCGGCCGAGTCGTTGCCGACCGCGACGCCACACGGGTTCGCATGCTTGATGATCACGCAGGCCGGCGCGTCGAACGTCTTCACGCACTCCCACGCCGCGTCCGAATCCGCGATGTTGTTGTACGACAGTTCCTTGCCCTGCAGCTGGCGGTAGTTCGCCAGCGCGCCGGCCGGCGTCGCGAGGTCGCGGTAGAACGCCGCGCTCTGGTGCGGGTTCTCGCCGTAGCGCAGGTCCTGCACCTTGTCGAACGCCAGGTTCAGCGTGGCCGGGTACGTGCTGCGCGATGCGTGCTTCAGCTCGTCGGTCAGGCTCGTCAGGTAGTTCGTGATCGCGCCGTCGTATTGCGCGGTGTGCGCGAACACCTTCGTCGCGAGGCGGAAGTTGGTCGGGTAGCCGACCGTGTTGCCGTTCGCCTTCATTTCGTCGAGCACGACCGCGTAGTCGGCCGGATCGACGACGACCGTCACGTCGCGATGGTTCTTCGCGGCCGAGCGCAGCATCGTCGGGCCGCCGATGTCGATGTTCTCGATCGCATCGGCGAGCGTGCAGTCGTCCTTCGCGATCGTCGCGACGAACGGATACAGGTTCACGACGAGCAGGTCGATCGTCGGGATGCCGTGCTGTTCGAGCGCCTGCATGTGCTCGGGCAGGTCGCGGCGGGCGAGGATGCCGCCGTGCACCTTCGGGTGGAGCGTCTTCACGCGCCCATCGAGCATTTCCGGGAAGCCCGTGTAATCGGCCACTTCGGTCACGGGCAGGCCGGCGTCGGCGAGGAGTTTCGCGGTGCCGCCCGTCGACAGCAGCTTGACGCCGAGGTCGGACAGCGACTTCGCGAAGTCGACGATGCCGGTCTTGTCGGAAACGGAAATGAGCGCTTGCTTGATCATGATGGAACCACCAATAGCCAGGGAAACGGGGACGGGACGGCCGCCTACAGCAGGCCGTGCTGCTGCAGCTTCTTGCGCAGCGTATTGCGATTGATGCCGAGGTACTCGGCGGCGAGCGACTGGTTGCCGCCGGCCTGTACGAGCACGACCTCGAGCATCGGCTTTTCGACGCAGGACATCACCATTTCATAGACGTCGTGCGGATTGGAGCCGTCTAGATCCCGGAAATACACGTCCAGGCTCTCGCGGACACATTGTTCGATGTTGTGCTTGCTCATGCTGCTAACTGGTTATGGTCGTCCGACTCGCCCTGGCTGTTCTCCGCTTCGTCATCGACGTAGACGAGGTGGTCCGAGAGCGCCTTTTGCGCCTCGAAGAAAGCATTGACGGCGGCGAGCTGCTCGCGGGTGGAATCGAGCGTGTTCATTCGGTGCCGGAACCCGTTGGCACCGGAAAGGCCGCGAGTGTACCAGCCGATGTGCTTGCGCGCAGTACGCACACCGGTGAATTCGCCATAGAAAGCGTAGTGGTCTTCCAGGTGTTCGTTCATCACGTGCTGGATCTCGTCGATCCGCGGCGGGGGCAGCAGCTCGCCGGTTTGCAGGAAATGATCGATTTCGCGGAACAACCACGGCCGGCCTTGCGCGGCACGACCGATCATCAGCGCGTCGGCGCCGGTTGCATCGAGCACGGCCTTCGCCTTGGCGGGCGACGTGATGTCGCCGTTCGCGACCACCGGAATCCGCACGGCCGCCTTCACGGCCGCGATGGTGTCGTACTCGGCGTCGCCGCGGTACAGGTCGGCGCGTGTGCGGCCATGCACGGTGAGCATCGAGATGCCGGCCGCTTCGGCCAGGCGCGCGACCGTGATCGCGTTCTTGTGCTCGCGGTCCCAGCCGGTGCGGATCTTCAGCGTGACGGGCACCGCATCGGGCCCCGTGCCGACCGCCGCGACGACCGCCTCGACGATCCGCTGCACGAGCGGCTCGTTCTGCAGCAGCGCGGAGCCGGCCGCGACGTTGCAGACCTTCTTCGCCGGGCAGCCCATGTTGATGTCGATGATCTGCGCGCCGTTGTCGACGTTGTAGCGGGCCGCTTCGGCCATCATCGCCGGATCGGCGCCGGCGATCTGCACCGCGATCGGCTCGACTTCGCCTTCGTGGTTCGCGCGCCGCATCGTCTTCGCGCTCTTCCACAGCTGCGCGTTGGACGCGACCATCTCGGACACGGCGTAACCGGCCCCCAGCCGCTTGCACAGCTGGCGGAACGGACGATCCGTCACCCCGGCCATCGGGGCGACGAACAGGTTGTTACGCAATACGTGAGGGCCGATAACGGGCATCGCAATGGCGCCGCCCACGACAAGCGCGGGCAGGGGAAGGGAAGACGGAAAACGGGCATTTTACCGTATTCCCACGCCCCGCCGATTTGACCCGGTTTGCCTGGTTTGCCCGAAGAGGCCGTGCGGTGCGCCGCGTGTCAGTTGCGCTGGCCGAACATCATCTGGCGCGCGATCACCTTTTTAAGCGGCGGCACGAATTCGAGCGCGGTGAGCGCCGCGCCGCGCAGCAGCGGAAGCGGGCCCGCGTCGATCGTAAACAGGCGCGCGAGCGTGTCGGTCGCGCCGATCGTGAGGCGCCGGTCAAGCGCGCGGCGCGCGTTGAAGGTCGCGAGCGCGGTCGCTTCGAAGCCTTGTGCGGACAGCGTGTCGACGAGCGTGTGCGCGTCGCGCAGCCCGAGGTTGAGCCCCTGGCCCGCAACCGGGTGCAGCGTCTGCGCGGCATTGCCGACGATCGCGATGCGGCCGCTGACGAGCGTCTGCGCCGCGTTCAGGCCGAGCGGGAACGACGCGCGCCCGGTGATCGCGACGAATTCGCCCATGCGCTCGCCGAACACGCTGCCGAGCTCGCGCAGGAACGCGTCGTCGGGCAGCGCGGCACGTCGCGCCGCTTCGTCGGGCGTACAGCACCAGACGAGCGAGTAGTCGGCCTGGCGCGGCCCGCCGAGCGGCAGCAGCGCGAGCGGGCCTTCGTGCGTGAAGCGTTCCCACGCGACGTTCGGGCGCGGCGCCGATACCGTGACCGTGCCGACGAGCGCGGTCTGCCCGTAGTCGCGGCGATGCTTGCCCGCGTCGGCCTGCTGTTCGTGGAACAGCCCGCCTTCGGCATTGATGACGATGCGCGCGCGCAGCGTGCGCCCGCCTTGCGGGCCGTCGAGCGTCAGCGTGACGCCGTCGGCGTCCTGCTGCGGCGTGTGCGCGGTGGTCGACGTGAGCCAGTCGACCCGCGTGTCGCGCACGGCGTCCGCGAGCGCCTGCACGATCGAGCCATAGCGCACGACGTAGCCGAGCGCCGCAAGCGCGTGTTCGTCGCGGTCGATCAGCGTGCGGCCGAAATGGCCGCGCTGCGACACGTGGATATGTTCGATCGGCGTGGCGTCGGCAGGCCATGCGAGCGTGTCGAGCAGCACGCGGCTGCCGTGCGATACGGCGATCGCGCGCGGGTCGTTCGCGCTCGCGGCCGGTTCGCGCGCATCGATCAGCGCGATCGATGCGTGCCGCGTCGCGCTGCGGCGCGCGAGCCAGCCGGCGAGCGCGAGCCCCACGGGGCCGGCGCCGACGATGGCGAGATCGTAATCCGGCGTGGCCGGGGAGGAAGCGGTCGTCATCTTGATTCGTGAAACGGAGGTAACGGTCGGCGCCCGGTCATGCGTCCGCGCGCATCAGCGCCTCGATCTCGTCGGCCGCGACCGGCACGCCGCGCGTGATCAGCTCGCAGCCGTGCTCGCGCACGATCGCATCGTCCTCGATGCGGATGCCGATGTTCCAGTACTCGGGTGGCACGTCGTCGGCCGCGCGCACGTACAGGCCGGGCTCGACGGTGAGCGTCATGCCGGGCTTCAGCGTGCGCCACGGCAGCGCGCCGTTGGCGTCGCGCGCGGCGAGCCGTTCGCGGTAGTCGCCGCAGTCGTGCACGTCCATTCCGAGCCAGTGGCCCGTGCGGTGCATGTAGAAGCGCGTGTACGCGCGCTCGGCGATCACGTCGTCGACGTTCGAGAAGCGCGTTTTCGGGATGATGCCGGTGTCGAGCAGCCCTTGCGCGAGCACGCGTACGGCCGCGTCGTGCGGCGCCTCGAACGGCACGCCCGCGCGTGTCGCGTCGATCGCGGCCTGCTGCGCGGCGAGCACGATGTCGTACAGCGTGCGCTGCGCGGGCGAGAAGCGGCCGTTGGCCGGGAACGTGCGCGTGATGTCCGACGCATAGCCGTCGAGTTCGCACGCGGCGTCGATCAGGATCAGGTCGCCGTCCCGCGCGGCCGCGTTGCCGGCCGGATAGTGCAGCACGCACGCATTCGCGCCGGCCGCGACGATCGAACCGTACGCGGGCGCCTGCGCGCCGTGCTTGCGGAACAGGTACAGCAGCTCGGCCTCGAGCTCGTATTCGCGGATGCCCGGGCGGCACGCCTGCATCGCGCGGCGGTGCGCGAGCGCGGAGATGTGCGCGGCGCGCATCATGATCGCGAGTTCGTGTTCGTCCTTCACGAGCCGCATGTCGTCGAGCAGCGGCGTGAGGTCGAGCAGCGCGTCCGGTGCGGCGACGCCCGCGCGTGCCTGCGCGCGCACCGCGTCGATCCAGCCGGCGAGCTGGCGCTCGAAGTCGGCCGATGCGCCGAACCGGTAGTGCACGGTGCCCGCATCGGCGAGCAGGCGCGGCATCTCGGTGTCGATCACGTCGGTCGCGAAGGCCGCGTCGAAGCCGAACGCGTCGCGCGCGGCGTCGGGCCCGTAGTGAAAGCCTTCCCAGATCTCGCGGTCGACGTTCCTGGCGCGGCAGAACAGGATCGATTCCGGCGCGCCGTGCGGCGCGGCCGCATTCAGCACGAGCACGGCATCCGGCTCGGTGAAGCCCGTCAGGTAGTGGAAGTAGCTGTCGAACCGGTACGGGTAGGCCGTATCGCGGTTGCGCAGCATTTCCGGCGCGGTGGGGACGATGGCGACGCCGCCGCCCGCGGCACGCAGTGCGGCAAGCACGCGTTCACGGCGCTGGCGGTAGACGTCGACGGCGATGGCGGTATCGAGGGGCGCATTCATCGTGCGATTGTAGCGCCGCGCGACGCGGTGCGTGAGAGCAGGGCCCGAAGCCGCACCGGCCAAGGCCCGCGCGGCGGCTGTTGCAAACCATCCACAGGCCGGACGGGCGATTTTCTACCCGGCTGCACCGGCCGGTTATGATCGACGACAACGTATACTCTCGGCAGTTCCCTTGAAAAGGCAGATGATGAAATTAATCGGTTCGCTCAGCAGCCCGTACGTCCGAAAGGCGCGGATCGTGCTTGCTGAAAAGAAGATCGACTACAAGCTGGAGCTCGAGGACGTGTGGGCGCCGGAGACGGATATTCATGCATCGAATCCGCTCGGCAAGGTCCCGTGCCTCGTGATGGAGGATGGTGCTGCGGTGTTCGATTCCCGCGTGATCTGCGAATACGTCGATACGCTGTCGCCGGTCGGCAAGCTGATTCCGCCGTCGGGCCGCGAGCGCGTCGAAGTGCGCTGCTGGGAAGCCCTGGGCGACGGCGTGCTCGACGCAGCCGTCGCGATCCGTCTCGAACACACGATGCGCGACGAGGCGCAGCGCAGCGCGAGCTGGATCGCGCGTCAGCAACGCAAGATCGACGACGCGCTCGTCGCGATGTCGCAGGGCCTCGGCGGCAAGGCGTGGTGCGTCGGCAATCATTACACGCTCGCCGACATCGCACTCGGCTGCGCGCTCGGCTATCTCGACTTCCGGATGCCCGAGCTCAACTGGCGCGATCGCCACCCGAACCTCGACAAGCACTTCGTGAAGCTGCTGCAGCGGCAATCGTTCGCCGATACGCTGCCGCCGCAGAGCTGAGCCGGCCCGGTCCTCACGCATTCGGCAGACGAAAGAAAAGCGCCCCGCAGGGCGCTTTTCTTTTTGCGGCGCAGGCCGCCCGCCGCCGGAGCGGGGCGGCCGCCTGCATCAGTCGATCGACGCGTACACCGCTTCGCCGAGCGTGAACGAGTCGCTGCGCGCGATCGGCCACCACTTGTCGTACAGCGAGAAGCCGCAGGTCTGGCCGTCGAGCAGCGCACCGGGTTTCAGGTACTTCAGCAGTTGCGACATCAGCCGCACCTCGTGCGGCGCGACCCGCTGCACGATGTGATGCGCGCGCAGCTCGGACGGATGGGCGAGGCCGGCCGCCTGCACGAGTTCCTGCAGCGCATGCAGCGTATTGCGGTGGAAGTTGTACACGCGCTCGGCCTTGTCGGGCACGACGAGCGCACGCTGGCGCACCGGGTCCTGTGTCGCGACGCCGGTCGGGCAGCGGTCGGTGTGGCAGTGCTGCGCCTGGATGCAGCCGACCGCGAACATGAAGCCGCGCGCCGAATTCACCCAGTCCGCGCCGATCGCGAGCGTGCGCGCGATGTCGAACGCCGTGATGATCTTGCCGCTGGCGCCGAGCTTCACGCGATCGCGCACGCCGATGCCGACGAGCGTGTTGTGCACGAGCAGCAGCCCTTCCTGCAGCGGCACGCCGACGTGGTCGGTGAATTCGAGCGGTGCCGCGCCGGTGCCGCCTTCCGCGCCGTCGACGACGATGAAGTCGGGCACGATGCCCGTCTCGAGCATCGCTTTCGCGATCCCGAAGAATTCCCACGGATGGCCGATGCACAGCTTGAAGCCGGTCGGCTTGCCGCCGGACAGCGTGCGCAGCCGCTCGACGAATTCGAGCAGCCCGCGCGGCGTCGAGAATTCCGAGTGCGTCGCGGGCGAGATGCAGTCCTTGCCCATCGGCACGCCGCGCGTCTCGGCGATTTCCGGCGTGATCTTCGCGGCCGGCAGCACGCCGCCGTGGCCGGGCTTCGCGCCTTGCGACAGCTTCACCTCGATCATCTTGACCTGCGGATCGGCGGCCTGCTTCGCGAACTTGTCGGGGTTGAACGTGCCGTCGTCGTTGCGGCAGCCGAAGTAGCCGGACGCGATTTCCCAGATGATATCGCCGCCGTTCTCGCGGTGGTACTTCGACAGCGAGCCTTCGCCGGTGTCGTGCGCGAAGCCGCCTTTCTTCGCGCCGAGGTTCAGCGAGCGGATCGCGTTCGCGGACAGCGAGCCGAAGCTCATCGCCGAGATGTTGAAGATCGAAATGTCGTACGGTTGCGCGCGATTCGCGCCGACGCGGATGCGGAAATCGTGGTTCGGCAGCTTCGTCGGCGCGAGCGAATGGCTGATCCATTCGTGCGCGACGGCCTTCACGTTCAGCTCGGTGCCGTACGGGCGGTTGTCGGCGACGTTCTTCGCGCGCTGGTAGACGAGGCTGCGCTGCGCACGCGAGAACGGCTTCTCGTCGGTGTCGTCCTCGACGAAGTACTGACGGATTTCAGGTCGGATGAATTCGAACAGGAAGCGGAAGTGGCCCCAGAGCGGGTAGTTCCGCAGGATCGCGTGGCGATCCTGGTTCAGGTCGTACAGGCCGAGCGCGACGAGGGCGATGGGGAGGATGATCCACAGCCACGAAAGCACGTGGATCGACGCGAGTGCGGCCGCGGCGATGAGCAGCAGGACAGCACACCACATCGCGAGGTAGCGTCTTGAAAGCATGGGGACTCCGTAAGAATTCTGAAATGCCGCCATGCGTACGCTGCGAAGACGGCACCCGCGCCCGGCGGAATCGTGTTCTGCCGGGCGCGCGGGTGCCGCAAGTCTAAACCGAATGGATGTCAGCGTGCTTCGGCGAGCGCCGGCGCGTGGGCCGCAGCCTGACCGGGCTGGCCGGTGGCCGCGGATTCGATGATGCCGCCGCCGAGGCAGATCTCGCCGTCGTACAGCACGGCCGACTGGCCGGGCGTGACGGCCCACTGCGCATCGTCGAACGCGAGCGAGAAGCGCGCTTCGCCTGCCGGGCCGGCAGCTGCCGCGCCGAACGCACACGCCGCATCGGCCTGCCGGTAGCGCGTCTTCGCGCCGCACGCGAAGCCGTCCGCCGGCGGCTCGCCGGCGACCCAGCTCACGTTGCCGGCGACGAGCTCGCGCGACAGCAGCCATGGATGATCGTGGCCCTGCACGACGTACAGCGTGTTCGACGCGATGTCCTTCGCGGCGACGAACCACGGCTCGCCGCTGCCGCTCTTGCTGCCGCCGAGGCCGATACCCTTGCGCTGGCCGAACGTGTAGAACGCGAGGCCGATGTGCTCGCCGACCACCTTGCCGTCGGGCGTCTTCATCGGGCCGGGTTTGGTCGGAAGATAGCGGTTCAGGAAATCGCGGAACGGCCGTTCGCCGATGAAGCAGATGCCGGTCGAATCCTTCTTCTTCGCGTTCGGCAGCCCGATCTGCGCGGCGATCTCGCGCACCTTCGTCTTCGGGATCTCGCCGAGCGGGAACATCGTCTTCGACAGTTGCGCCTGGTTCAGCCGGTGCAGGAAGTACGACTGGTCTTTCGTGTGATCGAAAGCTTTCAGCAGTTCGAAACGCCCGTCGCGTTCGCGCACGCGCGCATAGTGGCCGGTCGCGATCATTTCCGCGTCGAGCGACATCGCGTGGTCGAGGAACGCCTTGAACTTGATCTCGGCGTTGCACAGCACGTCCGGGTTCGGCGTGCGGCCGGCCGAGTATTCGCGCAGGAACTCGGCGAACACGCGGTCCTTGTATTCCGCGGCGAAGTTGACGGCTTCCACGTCGATGCCGATCAGGTCGGCCACCGACACGACGTCGATCCAGTCCTGGCGTGTCGAGCAGTACTCGCCGTCGTCGTCGTCTTCCCAGTTCTTCATGAACAGGCCGACCACGTCGTAGCCCTGTTCCTTCAGCAGCCACGCGGTCACCGACGAATCGACGCCGCCCGACATGCCCACCACTACACGGCGCTTGCTCATTTGCTGACCGCCTGACGTTCGAATGCCTCGGGGCGCGGGGCGACCGAATGCGTGTGCACGAAATCGAGCGGAACGCGCCGCCCGGCGAGATAGTCGTCGACGCAGCGCATCACCGCGGGCGAACGATGGCGCTCGCTGCAGGCGCGCAGCTCGTCGGCCGTCAACCACAGCGTGCGCACGATGCCGTCGTCGAGCACGTGGCCCGCGATCGGTTCGCCGGCCGTGCCGCAGAACGTGAAGCGCAGGTAGGTCGCCCCGG
This sequence comes from Burkholderia sp. KCJ3K979, assembly GCF_016759955.1. Lineage (NCBI taxonomy): Bacteria > Pseudomonadati > Pseudomonadota > Betaproteobacteria > Burkholderiales > Burkholderiaceae > Burkholderia > Burkholderia sp. KCJ3K979. The sequence goes on along the minus strand of NZ_JACFYV010000148.1, from coordinate 3,816 downwards.
CGCTGCCGGGACGCTCGTAGTGCGCGAGATAGACGCCGACGAGTGCGTCGGGCGTGAACGGGTGCGCGGTTTCCTCGAGCGTTTCGCGGATCACGGCGTCGGCCAGCGTTTCGCCGGCTTCCAGATGACCGGCCGGCTGGTTGATGCGCAGGCCCGTCGAGGTTTCTTCCTCGATCACGAGAAAGCGGCCGGCGCGCTCGACGAGCGCGGCGACCGTCACATGCGGGGTCCAGAGTTCGGGTTTCATGGTCGGCATTTTACCGGTTGCGCCCGAACGCTGCCGGCCGTCTGGTTAGACGAATCCGACCCCCGGAGTTCATCCGTCCGGGCGCGGCGCGACGGCACGGACCAAACGGATGTCGCATTCGAGCACGGTCGTGCGGAAAGTGCTGGCGGGGGCATCGCTTTCGGTTAAAGTGCAGCGTAAAGCCGTTGCTCGTGAGCCGGTAAGTCAGCCTGTCCGGCTCGTTGCGCAGTAAAGAACGCAAGAAAAGAAATACTGACAATGACTGGAGGAACTGACGATGCATATTGGAGTGCCTGCTGAAACGCGGGCCAACGAGGCGCGCGTGGCTGCGACGCCGGAAACCGTGAAGAAATACGCGGCGGCCGGCCATCGGGTCAGTATCGCGAAAGGGGCCGGCAGTGCAGCCAGCTATCCCGATGAAGCCTATGTGGCCGCCGGCGCCGAATTGACCGACCAGTCGGCCGCTTTTGCCGCCGACCTCGTGCTGAAGGTCCAGGCGCCCACCGACGCCGAACTGCCGTTGCTCAAGCGCGGTGCCGTGCTGGTCGGCATGCTCGAGCCGTTCAACGGCGAGCAGGCGGCGCAGCTCGCCGCGGCCGGCGTGACCGGTTTCGCGCTCGAGGCCGCGCCGCGCACGACCCGCGCGCAGAGTCTCGACGTGCTGTCGTCGCAGGCGAACATCGCCGGCTACAAGGCCGTGCTGGTGGCCGCGTCGCTGTATCCGCGCTTCATGCCGATGCTGATGACGGCCGCGGGCACCGTGAAGGCGGCGCGCGTGCTGATTCTCGGCGCGGGCGTCGCGGGCCTGCAGGCGATCGCGACCGCGAAGCGGCTGGGCGCGGTGATCGAGGCGTCCGACGTGCGGCCGGCCGTGAAGGAGCAGATCGAGTCGCTCGGCGCGAAATTCCTCGACGTCCCGTTCGAAACCGACGAAGAGCGCGAAGCTGCGCAGGGCGTCGGCGGCTATGCGCGCCCGATGCCGCCGTCGTGGCTCGGCCGCCAGGCCGCGCTCGTGCACGAACGCGCGAAGCAGGCCGACATCGTGATCACCACCGCGCTGATTCCCGGCCGCCCGGCGCCGACGCTGATCTCGGTCGACACCGCGCAGTCGATGAAGCCCGGTTCGGTGCTCGTCGATCTCGCGGCCGGCCGCGGCCCGGAAGTCGACGGCCGCAAGGGCGGCAACTGCCCGCTGACCGTCGCCGACCAGGTGATCGTGCACAACGGCGTGACGATCGCCGGCTACACGAACCTCGCGTCGATGGTCGCGTCGGACGCGTCGGCGCTGTATGCACGCAACCTGCTCGACTTCCTGAAGCTGATCGTCACGAAGGAAGGCACGCTGAACATCGACCTGACCGACGACATCGTCGCCGCGACGCTGCTGTGTCGCGACGGCGAGTTCACGCGCAAATAACGGAGGAGACCATGGAAGTCATCAATCACACGGTGATCAACGTGATCATCTTCGTGCTGGCGGTGTACGTCGGCTACCACGTCGTCTGGAACGTCACGCCGGCGCTGCATACGCCGCTGATGGCCGTGACCAACGCGATCTCGGCGATCGTGATCGTCGGCGCGATGCTCGCGGCCGCGCTTACCGTCGGCGCGACCGGCAAGTTCTTCGGCACGCTCGCGGTCGCGCTCGCGGCCGTCAACGTGTTCGGCGGCTTTCTCGTGACGAGGCGCATGCTCGAGATGTTCCGCAAGAAGGAGCCCAAGCGTGTCGAGGGCGGCAAGGAGGGCGCGCGATGAGCATGAACGTCGTTACGCTGCTGTACCTCGTCGCGTCGGTGTGCTTCATCCAGGCGCTGAAGGGGCTGTCGAACCCGAAGAGCGCGCGGCGCGGCAACCTGTTCGGGATGGTCGGGATGGCCATCGCGATCCTCACGACCCTCGCGCTGATCGTCAAGCAGGCCGCGTGGCTCGGCGCGAACCTGCCGCTCGGCCTCGCGCTCGTGCTCGGCGCGCTGATCGTCGGCGGGGGTGTCGGGGCATTCGTCGCCGCGCGCGTCGAGATGACGAAGATGCCGGAACTCGTCGCGGCGATGCACTCGCTGATCGGTCTCGCGGCCGTGTGCATCGCGTATGCGGTCGTGTCGGAGCCGGAAGCGTTCGGGCTCGTGCCGCAGGACGCGGTGTCGTCGAGCTTCATCCCGTACGGTAATCGCGTCGAGCTGTTCATCGGCACGTTCGTCGGCGCGATCACGTTCTCCGGGTCGGTGATCGCGTTCGGCAAGCTGTCGGGCAAGTACAAGTTCCGGCTGTTCCAGGGCGCGCCGGTCGTGTACGCGGGCCAGCACCTGATCAACCTGATGCTCGCGATCGCGATGCTCGGCTTCGGCATCCTGTTCTTCATCACGCAGGCGTGGCTGCCGTTCATCATCATGACGGCGATCGCGTTCGTGCTCGGCGTGCTGATCATCATCCCGATCGGCGGCGCGGACATGCCGGTGGTCGTGTCGATGCTGAACTCGTACTCGGGGTGGGCCGCGGCCGGCATCGGCTTCTCGCTGAACAACGCGATGCTGATCATCGCCGGCTCGCTGGTCGGCTCGTCGGGTGCGATCCTGTCGTACATCATGTGCCACGCGATGAACCGCTCGTTCTTCAACGTGATCCTCGGCGGGTTCGGCGGGGAAGCCGCGGCCGGCGGCGCGGCGGGCGCGCAGGAGCAGCGGCCGGTGAAGTCGGGCTCGGCCGACGACGCGGCGTTCATGCTCGGCAACGCGGAATCGGTCGTGATCGTGCCGGGTTACGGCCTTGCCGTCGCCCGCGCGCAGCACGCGCTGAAGGAGCTGACCGACAAGCTGGTCGAGAAGGGCATCGACGTGAAGTACGCGATCCACCCGGTCGCGGGGCGGATGCCGGGCCACATGAACGTGCTGCTCGCGGAAGCGGAAGTGCCGTACGAGATCGTGCACGAGATGGAGGACATCAACGGCGAATTCGGCCAGGTGGACGTGGTGCTCGTGCTCGGCGCGAACGATGTCGTGAACCCGGCCGCGAAGAACGATCCGAAATCGCCGATCGCGGGGATGCCGATCATCGAGGCGTACAAGGCGCGCACGGTGATCGTCAACAAGCGCTCGATGGCGGCCGGCTACGCGGGCCTCGACAACGACCTGTTCTACATGGACAAGACGATGATGGTGTTCGGCGATGCGAAGAAGGTCATCGAGGACATGGTGAAGGCCGTCGAGTAACGCAGGCCCTCGGCTACGCGGCGCCCGCTTCGATGCGCGGGCGCCGCGCCTCCGGACAGGCCCGACCGGTACAAGAAGCCGGCCGGGCCTTTTTCATGGGGTGACGAGGCGTGCGACGCAGGCGGCGATCGCGTCGCGTACGCGCACGATCGCCGGGTCGCGCTGCGTGCTCGTGCGCCAGCCGATTTCGACCGGATAGCGCGGCAGGTCGACCGGGCACGCGAGGGCACGCAGCGAGGTTGCTTGCGCGATCGCGGCCGATGGCGGCGACCGCGTCGGCCGCACGATTTCGATCGGGATGTCCGACGATTTCGAGATCGCGCTCGGCCGCGCGCTGATCGATGCGGTCGCGCACGAAGCCGC
>NZ_JACFYV010000147.1:0-17521 GCF_016759955.1 Burkholderia sp. KCJ3K979 | reverse complement strand
CCTGGTAGCTGTCCTGGCGCACGCCGTCGCCGCGGAAATAGCGCAGGCCGAGGTCGTAGGCGGCCTTCGGCTGGGTCTTCGCGGTTTGCTTGAGCGCGGCGATGCGCGGATCGTCCCGGTCTTCCGCGTCGTCCCTTTTTTGATAGGAGACCTGATCTTTAGGGCGATCGGAACAACCGGTGTCGTCGCAGATCCGTACCGTGCCGGCAGTCACCGACGGATCCTGCACGCACGCGGCCAACAGCAACAGCAACAGCAACAGCAGCCCCGGTGCGAGTAAACGGCGATACACGGGTATTTTCCTCACGTTTCATTGGCGCCGTATTGCTTCGCGCACTCGCCCGCGAGCATGCCCCCGGCTGATGCGAGGCGCTGCGCGGCGAAGATCGTCCGCGGGCCCGCATGCCAAGGCTCTCTCAGGTTCTCTTGTCGGCTTGAAACATTGTGCAGGGTCTGCTGCCGCAGACGACGGAAAGGGGGACACTAGCCACCGTTCCGTCTCTTCAATCCACGCAATATCGATCATTGCTCATTGAGTTCAAATGATACATATCGGTCTATCCAATAGTCAAGGTGACCTGAGAACCGGTTCGCCGAGCGCGGTTTACCGACACGGAAGTGCCATCAAACAGGCCCGGGAGGTCAATCTCAACGAGTCGCCTGGTGCTAGAATAATCGGTCTACGCTGCTGAAATATCGAGGAGGAAACCGTTCGTGCGAGCCAACAAACGCCAGCTGGTGGTAGACAAAGCGACCGAACTGTTCTCGAGGCACGGATTCCACCCGGTGGGCGTGGACTGGATCATCGACGATTCCGGTGTCGCCCGAATGACGCTGTACCGGCATTTTGCGAGCAAGGACGAGCTCATCCGCGAAGTGCTGGTCCAGCGGTACGACCTGATCGTCGGTAGCATCGACGCGCAGTTGCAGCACGTCGTCGATCCGGTCGAGCGCGTCAAGACCATCTTCGACTGGTATGAAGCGTGGTTCCGCACACCGGAATTTGCCGGCTGCCTGTTCGAGCGTGCGCTGGCCGAATTCGGCACCGCTTACGCGCCGATCTCGGATGTCGCGATCCGCTATCGCCGCAAAATGGTCGAATGGATCGCAGAACTGATCGAGGCCCTCGTGCCGCCCGAAACCGCAAACCGGCTGGCGACCGTCTTCATGATGCTGCTGGACGGCGCCACGGTCGACGCGCGGGCGTTCAACGACTCCGCGGCGGCCGGCCGCGCGTGGCAGGCCGCGCATGCCCTTCTCGAACAGGCGATGCACGCGACGGCCTCGCCCGCCGACGGTGCGGCCAACCCGACGTAACGCACGTCGCGCGCCGTCGTATTGCAGGCAAACCGAGGTCGAAGGGCGCCGGGAGGACGACATGCAGGAGCGGATGCGCTTGATCGGTTTCGTGCTGCGTGCGGCAATCGCATGTGCCGGCTGCAAGCCGGTGAATGTCAGCCGATATGAAATCCAGCACCGCGACCGAAACGGCCTCGCGATCGTTGCGTACACCACGGAAGACCTCGCGTTGCTCGACAAGACGCCGTGGGCCGACCACGTCTACCTCCGCTACGCGGTCGCGCCGGTCACCATCCTCGAGCGATTCGATGTGGGCGCAACCGATCTCGACGACTATCCGTTCTCTGCCCGCCGGCTCCACATCCACGCCCGCTGCCCGGTCCCCACGTCGGACTTCTGCTCCTCCTGGTTCATTCCGTTCCATGATCGCGTGGGGCTGCATGGCCTCGACTATGTGTCGGGACTCGATGCCAGCGAACCGGCGCGCCTGAAGTTGCGCATCGGCGGCGCAAGCATGGCCGGAACCCGGCTGGTGTCGAAGAAACACGCGATCAACGTCGACGCGGGCGACGTGGCGAAACCGGGCGGGCCGTAATACCCGCGTGGCCCCGGGGCGAGACACCCGTCGAGCGGGCACGGCGATTGCGCATGCTGCACTCCCGGGAGGCCCGCCATCATGAACGACAACGATTTTCTCCAGCCCGAGCCGACGGAACCGGCGCCGAACGGGATCACGTGGGTCCGGCGTCTCGGCCCCGGCCTGATCACCGGCGCCGCCGACGACGACCCTTCCGGCATCGGCACCTACTCGCAGGCGGGCGCCCAATTCGGCTTCGAACTGCTGTGGTCGCTGTTGCTCACGTACCCGCTGATGACGGCCATCCAGTTGGTCAGCGCGCGAATCGGCCGCGTGACGGGCAAGGGTCTCGCGTCCAACATGCGCAAGCACTACCCGCCATGGCTGCTGTACGGGACGGTCGTGCTGCTGATCACGGCCAACGTGATCAACATTGCGGCCGACCTGTCGGCCATGGGCGCGGCCGTCAATTTGTTGCTGCCCGGCCCGCAGCAGCTTTACATCGTGTGCCTCGGCGGCGTGTCGGTCGCGCTGCAGGTTTTCGTCCCGTACGACTGCTATTCGCGGTTGCTCAAATGGACGGCGCTGACGCTGCTCGCCTACGTCGCGGTCGCCCTCATCGTGCCGGTCAGCTGGGCCGAGGTCGGTCGCGCGATCGTGCAGCCCCACGCGCAGTTGAGCGCCGCGTATCTGACCACGCTCGTCGCCGTGCTCGGCACGACCATCAGCCCGTATCTGTTTTTCTGGCAGGCGTCCCAGGAAGTCGAAGAATTGCGCGCCGTGCCGGACGCGCGGCCGCTGCGGCGCATGCCGCGCCAGGCGCCCGCCCAGTTGCGCCGGATCAGCTTCGACACGTGGTTCGGCATGGGCGTCTCGAACGTAATCGCCTTCTTCATCGTGCTGACGGCGGCCGCCACGCTCAACGCGCATCACATCGACGTCAAGACGTCGGCGGATGCCGCGCGGGCGCTCGAGCCGCTTGCCGGTCACTTCGCGTACGTGCTGTTTGCGCTCGGCATCGTCGGCACCGGCCTGCTGGCGCTGCCGGTGCTCGCGGGCTCGGCCGCCTACGCGGCAGCGGGTACGTTCCGCTGGCGCAACAGTCTCGCGCTGCAGTGGGGCGTCGCGCCGGAATTCTATGCGGTGATCGTATTGGCGATCGTCGGCGGAATCGCGTTCACGTTCATGCATTTCGACCCGATCCGCGCGCTTTACTGGAGCGCCGTCATCAACGGCGTGAGCGCCGTTCCGATCATGGTCGTGATGATGCTGATGGCGAGAAGCAAGCGGGTCATGGGCGAGTTCGCCGTCAGCGGCGCGCTTGCGTGGGGTGGATGGATCGCGACGCTCGCGATGGCGATCGCGGCGATGGGCGTGTTCGTGCCCGGATAGAAGCGGCGGCGTGAATTCGAAGCTTTGCTGTTCGATGCCGCGCGCACTCGACCAGAGATCGAGCAACCGTTGCGGTATGTCGGCCGCCGGCAGCACGATATCGACGCACGCCATGGCAATCGCGTGCCGAGGCATCTCCGCATGCTCGGCGTCGTCCGGTGTCTGCGCGAGCGTGATGTCCGCCAGCGTCCGAAAGAAGTGATCGATCGTGAACGGAGCATCGTCGACTGGCCCCGACTGTGGCAACGAAGGCAACCGTCCGACATCTCGAGCTGCATGCCCGGTGCGATCACGTAGATGTGGTTTTTTTCGATCGATACCGTGGACGTCACCTGATGCACCGGCATGCCCGTTGTGCGCTGCAGGACGGCGTCCATATGACTGACCTGCTCCGGCGCGAGATGGACGACGACGACGAACGCCATGTCCATGTTCGTCGGTGCGCTCTCGAAAAAGGTCTGCAACGCCATCGTACCGCCCGCCGACGCACCGATGCCCACTACCGGAAACGACAGATCGCTCTTCAACGTCGCGGGCGATGCAGGCCGCTCCTTGTGCATAGGCGCTTGCCGTGCCATTGACTTCTCCTGATGGTGTTGTGGGACCTCGTGTACCGGACGCCGAGCGATACCGGGTCGTATCGCCCTCGTCCGGTCGTCCCACGATCCCGCTCGTGATACTTCCCCCTGTGCTTCCGTGCGCATAGTACGGCACCGGCAAGCGCGCGACTGCGTCTGACTGAAGGCTTGCAATCCTCGTGCGGTGAAGGGCCCGGGGCATGTGCGCGCGGAGGCGTCGAGATGCCCCGCAAAGATCGCCGCGGCCGCACGTCGGGGTGTCACCGGAACGTCATTCGTGCCGACATACCATCCACCTCGGCTCGCGAAACGCGACGGGTTTCCCCGACTGCCAGCGGGAACGAATCGTGCTCCCGCTTCGGGCCGTCGAAACCAATTTATTTTCTTTGACGAATACCGTATTACCAGCGAATATTCGCGTCGATCAAGCGATTAGTACCGCTCAAAAACAAAACGAAACGATGCTCGCTCATGCAATCGGGGACGTTACGCTGCTTCGCCAACAGATACCGAATCGAAGGGGAAGAAATGACGCCGTTTTCCCAGGATGTGAGCATCAAGCAAACCGCTGCCGTCTCCAAGGCAGCCACGCCGTCGCCCGTTTTCTGGAAAGCGGGGCCGCTCGTCGAAACCGCTCCGCCCGAGCCGAAATCCACGACGCCGGACCTGCGCGATTTCTTCGCCGCCGCCGCGTTGCAAGGATTGCTGTCGCGCGACGCCGGACGCAACGTGTCGACGATCGCCGACTACGAATCAAAGCGCGCGGTCAGCGCCTATCGGCTCGCCGACGAAATGCTGAAAGCGCGATGAACCGGCACGCCGGCCGGCGCCGGTCGGGCCCGCCGGCCACACGATCTTCAGCACGACGACGACGAACGCGAGCGTCATCGTGACGAGCCCGTGCGCCCAGGCCGGACTCCGGCCCCCCATGAAGCCCCACCTGATCATCTGCCCGGCCATCGTGCCGACAAATGCAACCGCTTGAAAATCCGGCAACGCGGGTTGCAGGTCACGCGATGCACGCTCGTATTGCATCCGACGCCGCCCCGCCCGTGTGCCGCGCCCTTGCATCGGCGGCAGTCCGCTCCGTACGCGAGAAGCGCCTCGTTGCGAACCGGTCGCGCCTTCGTCGTCCGCACGGGATCGATTCGTGCTGTTTCGACACGGCGAATGTCGCGCAACCCTTTCCACGGAGGTGCCATGTTCATCCACAACACACGGCTTCAGTACACGGTGCGCGTGGGCGCGCCGAATCCCGGCCTCGCCAACCTGCTGCTCGAGCAGTTCGGCGGCCCGCAGGGCGAACTCGCCGCCGCGATGCGCTATTTCACGCAGGCGATCACCGAGGAAGACCCCGGCCGCAAGGACATGCTGCTCGACATCGCGACCGAGGAACTCAGCCACCTGGAGGTGATCGGCTCGATGGCCGCGATGCTCAACCGCGGCGCCAAGGGCGAACTCGCCGAAGCGGTCGACGAACAGGCCGAGCTGTACCGCAAGCTGCACGGTGCGGGTAACGACAGCCACGTGACACAGGTGTTGTACGGCGCGGGCGCGCCATTGACCAATTCGGGCGGCGTGCCGTGGTCGGCCGCGTACATCGACACGATCGGCGAACCGACCGCCGACCTGCGCTCGAACATCGCGGCCGAAGCGCGCGCGAAGATCATCTACGAGCGGCTCATCAACGTGTCCGACGATCCGGATATCCGCGACGCGCTCGGCTTCCTGATGACGCGCGAGGTGTCGCACCAGATGTCGTTCGAGAAGGCGCTGTATGCGATCACCGCGAACTTCCCGCCCGGCAAGCTGCCGCCGAAGACGCCGTACGATCACGTGTACTTCCGGATGCAGCCGGACGCGGCGCCGCTGGTCGGCCCCTGGAACCACGGCGGCGAACTCGAAATCTGCCCCGCCGAACCGGCGGTCGATGGCGGCACCGGGATTCCGGAAGGCATGCTCGACGCGCCGCAGGCGGATGCCATCGAAGCGATGGCGCAACGACTCGCATCCGATCCGAACAGCGACCCGGTGACGGGCGCCGAACTCGGCGCGGGTCCGCCGGCCCCGCAGGGGCGCAAGCCAGGCAAGCCGGACGGTGCCTGAACGGAAGCGCGACAACCGGCGCCCGGGCGTGATCGCGGGCGCCTCTTCGGTTTGATAGGGATCACGAAATGGAAACGACTGCCGTCGGGCGGGAGAGTTCTCGTCTATTGGTGTGCGGCCAGGATGCCGACGCGCCAGCGAAGCGGCAGGAACCGCATGCCTGATGCATCGCCGACCGTGTGCGCGCGTTCGACGCGCATCAGGCGCCCGTTTCGCCCGGCCCAGCCGGGTCGGTCTGGTCGGCCATCAGGTACTGAATGACCAGCGTCGGATCGGCGATGTCGAGAATCAGGCGGCGCATCACACGCTTGCGCATATGGTCGTCATCCAGCGTCCACGGCCCCGCCGCGTCGCCGAGGTAGCGGCCGATCGCGCCGCGATGGTCGCCGTCGGGCGACAGGCCGAGCCGCGCGGCGAGCAGGCCGGCGATGACGTCGTCGAGTTCGACGTGCAGCGGCCTGGAATCGATCGAAAGTTCGAGCTTCATGGTCGGTCTCGCAAACATGAAAAAGCGGCGCGGCGCGTCCCCACTGTCGCGCGCGCCGACCAAAGCCGCTCCGGCCAGCGGCTGTTCGACGATCGCAGGCAGGCCTGCGACGCCGGTCAGTAGCCGAGTTCGGGCGCGGGAGCCGACTCGGCGCTCTCCTCTTTCGGTGCCTGGGCGACGGTCGCATCGGTCGTCAGCACCAGGCTCGCGATCGACGCGGCGTTCTGCAGCGCGGTACGCGTGACCTTGGTCGGGTCGACCACGCCTGCGTCCACCAGATCGCCGTACTCGCCGGTCGCCGCGTTGTAGCCGAAGTTCCCTTTGCCTTCGAGCACCTTCGAGATCACGACCGACGGTTCGTCGCCGGCGTTGGCCGCGATGACGCGCAGCGGCGCTTCGAGCGCACGCAGCACGATCCGGATGCCGGCGTCCTGGTCCGCATTCGCGCCGCGGATGTCGGACAGCGCCGCGCGCGCACGCAGCAGCGCGACGCCGCCGCCCGGCACGATGCCCTCCTCGACCGCCGCACGCGTCGCATGCAGCGCATCGTCGACCCGGTCCTTCTTCTCCTTCATTTCGACCTCGGTGACCGCGCCGACCTTGATCACCGCCACGCCGCCCGCGAGCTTCGCGACACGCTCCTGCAGCTTCTCGCGATCGTAGTCGCTCGTCGCTTCGTCGATCTGCACGCGAATCGACTTCACGCGTGCCTCGATGCGTGCGGCATCGCCCGCGCCGTCGATGATGATCGTGTCGTCCTTGCGCACCTCGACACGCTTCGCACTGCCAAGATCCTCCAGCGTGGCCTTGTCGAGCTGCTTGCCGGTTTCCTCCGAGATGACCGTCGCGCCGGTCAGGATCGCGAGATCTTCCAGCATCGCCTTGCGCCGGTCACCGAAGCCCGGCGCCTTGACGGCGGCGACCTTCAGGATGCCGCGCATCGAATTCACGACGAGTGTCGCGAGCGCTTCGGCCTCGACGTCCTCGGCGACGATCAGCAGCGGCTTGCCGGCCTTGGACGCCGCTTCGAGAATCGGCAGCAGGTCGCGGACACTGGAGATCTTCTTGTCGTGCAGCAAAATCAGCGCGTCGTCGAGATAGGCCGCCTGCTTCGCCGGATCGTTGATGAAATACGGGCTCACGTAACCGCGATCGAACTGCATGCCTTCGACCACGTCGAGTTCGTTCTCGAGCGACTTGCCGTCCTCGACGGTGATCACGCCGTCCTTGCCGACCTTCTCCATCGCGTCGGCGATGACCTTGCCGATCGCCTCGTCCGAGTTCGCGGAAATCGCGCCGACCTGCGCGATTTCCTTGTGGGTCGAAATCGGCCGCGACAGCTTGCGCAGCTCGTCGAGCACCGCGCCGACGGCCTTGTCGATACCGCGCTTCAGATCCATCGGGTTCATGCCGGCCGCGACGTGCTTCATGCCTTCCTGCACGATCGCCTGCGCGAGCACGGTGGCGGTGGTGGTCCCGTCGCCGGCCACGTCGGCCGTCTTCGACGCGACCTGCTTGACGATCTGCGCGCCCATGTTCTCGAAGCGGTCCTTCAATTCGATTTCCTTCGCGACCGACACGCCGTCCTTCGTGATCACCGGCGCGCCGAAGCCGCGCTCGATCACGACGTTGCGGCCTTTCGGGCCGAGCGTCACCTTCACCGCGTCGGCCAGCACGTTCACGCCCTTGACGATCTGCTGGCGCGCGCCATCGCGGAATTTCACGTCTTTTGCAGTCATTTTCTTGCTCCGGATACAGTCGTTGAACGGGATGCCGCGCGCATCGGGCACACACCCGTGCGACGCGGTCGAATCGGCATTCAGGCCGCTTTCCTGGCGGCCGGCGATTCGGGTTCGAGCACGCCCATGACGTCCTCTTCGCGCATCACGAGCAGTTCCTCGCCGTTCACCTTCACGGTCTGGCCTGCATATTTGCCGAAGAGGACCTGGTCGCCGACCTGGAGCTGCAGCGGGCGCTGCGAGCCGTCCTGAAGCAGCCGGCCGCTGCCGACTGCAATCACTTCACCCTGCTCTGGCCGTTCGGCGGCCGAATCGGGAATCACGATGCCGGAGGCCGTCGTCCGCTGCTGTTCGATTCGCTTGACGATAACCCGGTCGTAGAGGGGACGAATCTGCATTTTCATCTCCTGAGCGATGAGATCACCTGGAAAAGGGAATCCGTCGGCGCATGCACGCGCAAGGGCTGCGCTGCGCCGGCGTGCCATCGATTGGCGAAAAGCGAAATAGTGGCGGGCAGGCACGCTTCAAGAGGGTGACGAACGCTCAATATGTAACAAAATGTTTCATCGCAAAACCGGCGTTCGCACGACCGGCGGCTGTGTCGAGAGGCTCTCCGTGACGAGCGGCAACACGGCCTCGACGGTCACTGCTGCGGGCCACGCGAATCGTCATTGAACGGCGCTTGAAATCCGCGCTTCCCATCCTATTTTGGGTATCGCTCAAGCAGCCGCGGCTTACGCGCTGCGTGTTTCGATTTGTTTGTCAGCGAGGCCTCTCGCGGATCGACGAACTGGAGCGCGTGGTCCGGTTCGTCCTCCATGCGGGGTCCAACCGGGAGCGAATCATGAACCATCCTTTCTTTATCTTCGATCGGCTGCCGGAGGTCGGCCGCCGACCACGACGCGCCGCCCGCGTCGTCACGGGTCTGCCGGCCAACCTGCGGAAAGCGCGCAACGGCACGAGTCGCTTCGCGCCAATCGGCGCTCGCGTACGTGCCGCGCGCAAGCCATTCGCGTTGCGCGGCGCGCCCCAACCCGCTGCGATCGGCCGACCGAAGCTGCCGCGCCGTCGAGTCGCCGGGTTTGGACGCATGCTGCACCCTATTTCGTTGTTCCGCGTCACGCCTGCGGGCGGCGGCTCCATGCGCGGCGGGAGGCAGCCATGCTGAGCCCGCACGAATTCGCGACGCTGATGCTGGTGTGCCAGGCGCCGGATCAGCTCGACATGAATCGCGCCGAACTCGATGCATTGCTCGAACGGCAACTCGTCATGCTCGAACACGGCGCGCCCGGCCGCCGGCGCGCGTATCTGACGAAGAAGGGTCGATCGATTCTCCATGCGCTCGGCGCCGACATCGCTTCCCACCGGCGTCACGGGTCGACGGCGGAGCGCGGCGGTCAGTATGAAGCGCCCGTCGCCCTATCGGACGAGGCCGGATGACGCGCTGCTCAGGCGGCCGACGGGCATGCATGGCCGCGCCCGAATGCGGTTCCGGCCAACACGTGCCGCTCGACCCGAGCGGCACGCGGTCCGGCAACCGGCCGCCCCCGCGATACGTCGCGCGAGCAAACCCGAGCCGCTGTCATGCGATCGCAGCCCGAGCAAGTACCGCATCTTGCTCTGGCGTACCGCCGGACACGCCGAGTGCGCCGATCAGCTGGCCATCGCCATTGAAAAGAGGCACGCCCCCTCCCATCAGCAACAGCCCGCCTGCATGGATGTGATCGAAGCGTGGATACGGCTGGCCTACCTGCAGCGGCACGTCGAGCGCTTCGCTCGGCATCCGGAACATCACCGACGTCCGGGCCTTTGCTATTGCCAGTTCATTCGACGCAAGCCATGCCCCGTCCATCCGCGAGAAAGCGACCAAATGCGCACCCGTATCGAGAATGGCAAACACGGCATCGAGTCCCGCGTCCTGCGCCGCGGCACGCCCCCGGGCCACAATACGGTCCGCCCGCTCCAGCGTGAGCTCAGGCATTTTGCGTCCACTCCGTCTCTTGCCACTGCTTCGCCGCGTCAATCGTCGCAAACGGGCGCATGGTTCGATACAAATGCGTATCGGCCGGAATGATCTCGACCATGGCGTCGATCATCTCCTTGGGGTCGGCCTGGTTCATCAGGCTGTCGCCGAAATCTGGCATCGGCACAACGGCGGAATCGGCGTCGTACCACTGCACGTAGCTCTCGGCGCCGGTGTCGTTGAATCCGGTGCCGAAAACGCCCGGATTCACGGTCGCTACCTTGACGCCAAGAGGTTCTAGTTCCGCTTTCATCGACCCGGCGATGGCCTCGATCGCATGCTTGGTCGCGCAGTAGGCACCGACAAACGGGACAACCAGAATGCCCCCCATCGACGAGGTCCATACGACTTTTCCGGACCTGCGCCCCACCATCTTCGGCACGATCGCCTGCACCAGTTGAAGATGGCCGAAAACGTTGATTTCGAAGGACTCCCGAACGCGTTGCATCGGGATGTCGACGATCGATCCGCCTTCCATGACGCCGGCGTTCAGCACCAGGACGTCGGGATCGAACGAGCCCGCGTGAGCGATGTCGATCGCGTCGAGCAGATTCAGCTTGATCACTTCCAGCACCACACCGGCCTCGGCTGCATCCGCACGCAGGCCGCGAACCTGCGGCCACGTCTCGGCCGTCGCCACGACCTGATGGCCGAGGCGCGCAAGTTCGATTGCCGCACCCCGACCAAAGCCTGAACTGGCACCCGTGATCAATATCTTTCGAGACATCTGGCGCTCCTTGACTGAAGTAGTTGCGCCCAGTGTAGGGAGCCCCTAGTATCAAAACAAGATCACCAATGCTTGATGACACGATGAGAGTTACTCACCAATCAAGGAACGTCGATTTTTTCTCTTTCACCGTGTTCCTGGCGGTTGCAGCACGACGAAGCTTTCGCGGCGCAGCGACCGAACTCGAGATCACGCCGTCGGCGGTCAGTCATTCGGTGAAAGCGCTCGAGCGGCGTCTGGGCGTCCGGCTCCTGAATCGAACGACTCGCAGCACCTCGCTCACCGAGGCCGGCGAGCGTCTGGCAGCCAAACTCCGGCCGGCGGTTTCGATCATCGACGAAGCGATGCGCGAAGTCGACGATCTACGCACGGCTCCCAGCGGAACCGTGCGCATCAACGCAAGCGAAGGCGCCATTCGCCTCATCCTGCGCCCCGTCCTGGCGCGCTTCCTGAAGTCGTATCCGGAAGTGCATCTCGACATCGTGAGCGACGGCCGCCTCACTGACATCGTTGCAGCGGGATTCGACGCGGGCATTCGGCTGGCCGAGGCCGTGCCGCAGGACATGGTGGCCATTCCGCTCATGGGCAACGTTCGTTTCGCAGCAGTCGCGTCGCCCGCGTATTTCGCTGCACATGGACGCCCCGCTACGCCGCACGATCTTTATCGACACGACTGTATTCGCTTTCGCTTCGAGAGCGGTTCGATCTACCAGTGGGAATTCGAGCGGCGCGGTGTCAGCGAGACCATCGATGTCTCGGGTTCGCTTACCTTGACGGACCAACCGCTGATGGTCGACGCCGCCATGGACGGCATCGGCATCGCTTTCGTCCCCGACCACCTCGTCATCGAGCCCTTGCGTGACGGACGCCTCGAACGCGTTCTTGACGACTGGTGCGCCCCTTTTCCGGGGCTATGTCTTTACTATCCCGGCCATCGCCATGTTTCCCAGGCGCTGCGTGCCCTGATTGCCTTTATCAAGAGCGAGCAGCCGCGCAGTTGAGTTTTTGCACCGCCGGCAGCGAGCCGTCGGGATCGGTCAACAGCGGCTCACCGGCAGCCGTGCCGGAGCGGGCCCAGTGGGATTTCAGCGAACCTGGCCGTACCCCGGCCAAACATCACGATTCATTTAACTTTCCGTGAGGACTTCGACACCGGCCGCTGCCTACGATGGGCGCATGTTTTCAGGACCTGCTTCCAGGAGCCCATCATGCCCACCCGCAGACATCTGCTGTTCGCCGGCGCCACCGGCCTCGCCGCGCTCGCGGCGCTGTCGTCCGCCGGCCGCCGCGCACTGGTCGGCCGCGCGTTCGCCGCGCCGCCGGCCGGCTCACCCAAGGCCGCCCCGTTCGAGATCACCCTCAGCGACGCCGAATGGCATCGCCGGCTCATGCCCGCCCAATACACGGTCCTGCGCGAAGCCGGCACCGAACGGCCGTTCACCAGCCCGCTGAACGACGAGCACCGGCACGGCACGTTCGCGTGCGCCGGCTGCGACCTCGCGCTGTTCTCGTCGGCCACCAAGTTCGACAGCCATACGGGCTGGCCGAGCTTCTGGAAGCCGCTCGATCACGCGGTCGGCACCGACACCGACGCGTCGTTCGGGATGGTCCGTACCGAAGTGCACTGCCGTCGCTGCGGCGGCCATCTCGGCCACGTGTTCGACGACGGCCCGGCGCCGACCGGCCTGCGCTACTGCATGAACGGCCTGGCGCTCGCCTTCCACCCGGCCGCCGCCTGATCCGGCCCCGCTCCCGACCGACTGGAGAACGCATCATGCTGCTCATCGTCCTTGCCTATCTCGGCGGCGTGCTCACGATCCTGAGCCCGTGCATCCTGCCCGTGCTGCCATTCGTGTTCGCGCGCGCCGACCAGCCGTTCGTGCGCACCGGCCTGCCGCTGCTCGCCGGCATGGCGCTCACGTTCGCCGTCGTCGCGACGCTCGCCGCCGTCGGCGGCGGCTGGGTCGCGCAGGCCAACCAGGCCGGCCGCTGGATCGCGATCGTGCTGCTCGCGGTGTTCGGCCTGACGCTGCTGATGCCACGCTTCGCGGAACACCTGACGCGTCCGCTCGTGGCCGCCGGCAACCGGCTCACCGGGTTCGCGCAACGCGACGGCCGTGCGGCCGGCCCGGCGTCGTCGCTGCTGCTCGGCGTCGCGACGGGCCTGCTGTGGGCGCCCTGCGCCGGCCCGATCCTCGGCCTCGTGCTGACCGGCGCCGCGCTGCGCGGCGCGAGCGTCGGCACGACGCTGCTGCTCGTCGCGTATGCGGCCGGCGCGGCGACGTCGCTCGGCGTCGCGCTCGTGATCGGCGGCAAGGTGTTCGCCGCGATGAAGCGCTCGCTCGGCGCCGGCGAATGGATCCGGCGCGGGATCGGCGCGGCGCTGCTGGCCGGCGTCGGCGCGATCGCATTCGGCCTCGACACGGGCGCCCTCGCGCAACTGTCGACCGTCACCACGGGCGGGCTGGAGACGAAGCTCGTCGACCGCCTCGGCGGGCGCTCGAACGGCGCGCCAGCGGCAACGGCCGCACCCGGTGCCACCGACAACGTGGCGGGCGGCGCGATGATGGCTGCCGCCGCGGATGGCGCGCAGGCCGGCGAGGGTGCGATGGCCGGCAGCGCGATGATGCGTGCGGTCGGCGCGACCCCGTCCGCGCTGCCCGTCGAAGGCACGCTGCCGTCGCTCGACGGCGCGGTGCAGTGGCTGAACTCGCCGCCGCTGACGGCGGCCGGGCTGCGCGGCAAGGTCGTGCTGGTCGATTTCTGGACGTATTCGTGCATCAACTGCCTGCGCACGCTGCCGTACACGACTGCCTGGGCACGCAAGTACGCGCCGTACGGGCTCGTCGTGATCGGCGTGCACGCGCCGGAGTTCGCGTTCGAGCGCGACATCGGCAACGTGAAGAAAGCCGTGCACGATCTCGGCATCGATTACCCGGTCGCGATCGACAACGGCTATTCGATCTGGCGCGCGTTCAACAACGAATACTGGCCCGCGCACTACTTCATCGACGCACAGGGACGGGTCCGCCATCACCACCTCGGCGAAGGCGAATATGTGCAGTCCGAACGCGCAATCCAGTCGCTGCTCGCCGAAGCCGGTCATCCGGACGCGCTGAACGTGCCGCTCGGGCTCGCCGGCGCCCCTGCGAAAGGTGCGCTCGCGGCGGCCGACAGCGCGGACGTCCGCTCGCCCGAAACCTACGTCGGCTATGCCCGTGCCGAAAGCTTCGCGTCGCCGGGCGGCGTCGTGCGCGATGCGGCGCACCGCTACGACGCGCCGGCCCAGCCGGATCTCAACGGCTGGGGCCTCGCCGGCACGTGGAGCGTCGGCGCCGAACGCGCGGCACTCGCCGCGCCGGATGGCCGGATCGTCTACCGCTTCCATGCACGCGACCTGCATCTCGTGCTCGGCCCGGGCGCGAACGGCCGGCCCGTGCGCTTTCGCGTGACGCTCGACGGCACGGCGCCCGGCGCCGCGCATGGCGCCGACGTCGACGCGCAAGGCTACGGCACCGTCACCGGCCAGCGCCTGTACCAGCTCGTCCGCCAGCCCGGCGCGATCGCCGATCGCACGTTCGCGATCGAGTTCCTCGATCCGGGCGTCGATGCGTACGCCTTCACGTTCGGCTGATCGCGCGCACCGCCGCCATCCGGGCACCGTCCTTTTCAACGCATTCCGAAGGAGCAAAACATGATCCCGATCCCGACCCGCGATGCCGCCGCCCGCCGGCGCGCGGTCATGCTGCGCCGCATCGGCGCCATTGCCGTCGCGGCGGCCGCCGTATTCGGCTACCAGCGCATCGTCAATTCCGCCGAGCCGATGCGCACCGTGCCCGCAGCAACGCTCGACGAAACGCCCGGCGCGTCGCACGACGAAACGGCCGTGCTCGCCGGCGGCTGCTTCTGGGGCGTACAGGGCGTGTTCGAACACGTGAAGGGCGTGAAGCAGGTCACCGCCGGCTATGCGGGTGGCGCGTCCGAAACCGCGCACTACGCGCTCGTCGGCTCGGGGCTGACGGGGCATGCGGAATCGGTGCGGATCGTCTACGACCCGACGCAGATCACGTACGGCCGGCTGCTGCAGGTGTTCTTCTCGGTCGCGCACGACCCGACCCAACTGAACCGGCAAGGCCCCGACGAGGGCTCGCAGTACCGCTCCGCGATCTTCCCGACCACCGCGCAGCAGCGCGCGGTCGCGACCGCGTACATCGCCCAGCTCGGCAGCGCGCATGTGTTTCCGGCGCCCGTCGTTACGCGTGTCGAAGCCTACAAGGGCTTCTATCCGGCCGAGGCCTATCATCAGAACTACCTCGAACTGCATCCCGATGCGCCGTACATCGCGTTCAACGACCTGCCGAAGGTCGCCGGGCTGAAGCAGTACTTCCCGGCGCTGTACCGTACCGACCCGGTGCTGTGGCGCGAAGCGCGCTCGTGAGCCGCTGGCGAGCGTCCGCTCGCCGCATGACGGCATACCGCCCGCCGCCCAGCCGCGCCACGGCCGCCACCCCCGGCGGCCTCTTTGCGCCACGTCAACGAATCGACGGACGCGATGCCGGGGCAAACCCGCATCGCATCCGCCGGGGTCGGCAACTTCGCGTAGACTTCTCCTGATCCCCGCCGCATGATGCGGCACCCGGACCACCCGCCCAGCCAGGAGGCGTCACGCATGCGCGCAGTGCCTTTGCCTGACAGCAACACCCTCGAAGAACCGTCCACCGGCGCGGTCGTGCGCGACCTGCGCCGCGTGCCCATTCATCCGGATCACTGGTATCCGCTCGCGTGGTCGCGCGAGCTCAAGCGCGGCAAGACGCTCGGCGTGCGCTTCGCCGGCGATCCGATCGTGCTCGTGCGCACCGAATCGGGCGCCGTGTATGCGCTCGAAGATCGTTGCGCGCACCGCCAGGTGCCGCTGCACGCGGGCGTCGTGAGCGGCGAAACGCTGCGCTGCTGCTATCACGGCTGGACCTACGCGTGCGACAGCGGCCGTTGCGTCGACGTGCCCTACCTCGGCCGCGAGCGCTTGCCCAACGGCGTGCGCGCGTATCCGTGCCGCGAGGCGCACGGGCTGATCTTCGTGTTTCCGGGCGACGCCACGCTCGCCGAAACACGGCCGTTCCCCGCGCTCGAATCGGCGGACAACCCCGCGTACAAGACGCGCCGCTTCGGTCGCGAGGTCAAGTGCCACTACTCGTTCATGCACGAGAACCTGATGGACATGAACCATCAGTTCCTGCATCGCAAGCAGATGGGGCAGATGCGCGCGCGCTCCGTGGGCCGCCGCCGCGGCGACGACTGGGTCGAGGTCGACTACACGTTCGCGCGGATGGAAGGCAAGCAGCCGGTCGGCGAGGCGCTCGTGTTCGGCGCGAGCAAGAAGCCGGCCGACCAGTCCGACAAGAGCGTGATGACGGTGCGCACCGGCTACCCGTACCAGACGCTGCAGATTCGCTCGAGCGAAGGCACGCTCGTGATGGACCTGTGGATCGTCTACGTGCCGCTCGATGCCGAGCAGCGCACCAACCGCACGTTCGGGCTGCTGTCGATCCACAAGCCCGGCATCCCGTTCGCACTCGATCTCGCATGGCCGCTGCTCGTGTGGTTCACCGAGCGGATCTTCCGCGAGGATCGCTGGATCGTCGAACGCGAACAGGAAGCGCACGACGCCCAAGGCGCCGACTGGAACCACGAGGTGTTTCCGGTCATCAACGAGCTGCGCGACCTGCTGCGCCAGTGCGGCGCGCGCACCGTGATCCCGATTCGCGACGTGCGCGACAGCGCGTAACGCGCGGCGCGCCGCGGCGCGCGCCGCTACAGCGTGAACGCGCCCGGCAGCAATGCGCGGGCCGTCGTGATCTCGACGGCCCCTTTCAGGTTCGTGAGGATCACTTCGATGTCGGGCTTGCCGATCTCGATGATCACCTGACGACATGCGCCGCACGGCGCGATCGGTCCGTCCGTGTCGCCCACCACCGCGAGCCGCGCGAAATCCCCGGGCCGATAGCCGGCGGCGATCGCCGCGAACAGCGCCGTGCGTTCCGCGCAATTGCACAGGCCGTACGACGCGTTCTCGACGTTGCAGCCGTGGAAGACCGTCCCGTCGCGCGCCAGCAGCGCCGCGCCGACCTTGAAGCGCGAATACGGCGCATACGCGCGTTCGCGCGCCGCCTTCGCCTGTTCGATCAGTTCGTCTCGTTCCATCGTGGTGAAGCCTCCGGGAGCGCGGTCAGTCGACGCGCTGGTAAAGGGTCGGCGGCGCTTCGCCGGTCTCGCCGAGCACGTAGCCGCGGCGGATCGCATCCACCGCGTGGGCCGCGGCCGCTTCGTCGCGGGCGTGCACGAAACCCAGCGGCTCGCCGGCCTCGATGCGCTGCCCGATCTCCGCGAGCGCCGACAAGCCGACGCTGACGTCGATCGCATCCTCCGCGCGCGTGCGGCCGCCGCCGAGCGCGACCACCGCGAGCCCGAGCGCGCGGCAGTCGACCCGCTGCACCACGCCGCTCACGGGAGCCGGAACCGGCACGATCACCGCCGCCCGCGCCAGATGCCGCGCGGGCGGCGGTGATCGTGCCGGTTCCGGCTCCCGTGAGCGG
>NZ_JACFYV010000146.1:0-17538 GCF_016759955.1 Burkholderia sp. KCJ3K979 | reverse complement strand
ACCGAGCGGCCTCATAGTTCGCTCGGCTATCTGACGCCTGCGCAGTTCGCCCGGGCGCACGACGCGAAGCAGCAGTTTTTAACCTCGGACTCTAACTGCAGTTCGGACTAAAACCGGGGGCAGGTCAACGTCGCAGCATGGATTCCGCATCGGATGACATGGCACGTCTTCACGTTACGGACGGTGTCGGATATCCTGGCCAGCCCCTTTCGGAAATCACGAGCCACCCGCCAAGCCCGGTGACAGCACCAGGGATCATGACAGCACCAAGGCGAACACCATGCCGAGCTTGGGGGGGCAAAGCCCCCAAGTCAGTTACAAAACTTCCGAAGATTGATCGCTGCGTTTATAGGAAAAATAGGCTTCCTTGCCTTTCGATGTTGGAAGAGTGATCGCAACCACCGGAACTACAATTCCATATTCCTGATAGAAGGTTTTTTGATCGATTTTGGCATTGATTAGGGCCTGATTGTCGCCGGCTATGTAGAAAAACGAATGAATCGGAAGTTTTTTGCCATTGTTTTGCTTCCATGTAGCCACGCGCAACTCGTTTTGGATATCCCACCATGGCGAAAGCATCTTTTGCCTCGCCAGAATGCTTTGATAAAAATGATCTGCGGTGCCTGAGTGTCCTTTGGCGACATCCCAGCCGCATTGATCGCTGTATTTTATCTTTAGCGAATCAAAATGTTTTATCCATTTTTGAGCATCTGTGATTCCCTGCTCGATGCAGGGACGGCTCTCGGTAGGGTAATTGGCGGACGCGCCGCAACCATTCCCAGGGCGCTGGTCGGTGCCTCCATCCATTGAATAAGCACAGAGAACCATGATGCTGTCTTTGCCTTGAAGCGTGCTATATCCGGGGTATAGTATGAATCCATTCTTATAACTAAAAACAAGCTTTGAAAAATTACTGTCGGCTCTGATCCACGAGAAAGAGACGCCGCCACTCGCTTGTGAGGCCGGGCTTGGGTTCCATGGCCGGAATGCGGGACTTTCCACGGTGGCGCGCAACATTACTCCGCTACACAGGAAAGCTGGTCGATACTGGCCGCCGCAGCTTTTGGGAGTTTTGTAATACCAATCGTATAGCTGGCTGATCGCAATAGGTCCGACGTAGTCGATAACTTTTGCTTCTGCCTGGGTGGCGGTGTTTTGTGCGAATGCAGTTTGGCTGAGAAAAAAGATTGCTATTGAAGATAATAAAAGTTTGAATAAATGATTCATGGTGATGCTGTTGGTGGAAATTGGCTGGCGGCACCCTTGTTGCGATTTTTAATCGCCATTTTTCTGTTCGATAAATTCCTCCGTATCGTTCGGGTGTTTTAGGAGTTGTCGTGTCGACTCTCGCCCTGCGGCGCTGACGGCAAACCACGGGGCGCGCGTTGCACAACGCTTGGAAAGAGAGATCGGCGTGCATGCCCGTGAGCATTGATCTTCCACGATGCCTCGGTTGCCAACCACCGAAACACCGACATTCGGTGCTCCAAGGATGCTATGCATCTAATCCGTCGTTACGCGGCGCGGAGAGGGCAACGCCAACTGGATATATGTAACCGCCCGACCGGGACGATAAGCGTGTTCGTTTCGAAACGCTGCTAGATAATTCTGGAACTAGAGAAATTTCCGAAATTACAACAGCGCGCCGACTATGTATTGAGGCTGCTCTCCAGATGCCGGTATTCTGCTGCCAACGCAACCGATTTTAAAAATCTTGCGAATTGTTTTGATGGTTGTCGGTTTGTGTTGTAACTATTGGAATTGATTAGTATGCGACGTAAATTTGTTTTAGGCACGGTGTTGCACGTGGGGGCGCGCGAGCTGTATAAGGTTTCCGTCGTTCTCGCGACGGTCGCTGGCGGCGGGTGTGGTGTCCTGTTTTCTTCTGCCGCGTATGCGCATAATCCATACATTGGATATGAAACCCCGGTGGCCAGCAATTGTATAAATAGCGGCGTGCTATTTGAAAATTGCGCTAGATGGGATAATTCAAATTATAGGGGTGTGCGTGGGGCTCATTTTTCCCAGATGGCGGGCCGGTATTTTTCTTATCTTACCTCTGGAAATGGGGCCGACACATATTTGTGGTCTGGAGTATGGGCGGGAAGCAGATCGGCCGGGCTGTTTTATGGTGACGACCCGTTCAAGGCGAATCGGATAATCGTCGATGCCGAAGGCGCGACCATTGCCGGCAGCCGGCTTGTGTTGTCGTCCAGGGCGGGAATCAGCGTATCGGGTTCTAGAATCTCCAACGTCAAGAACGGCGCGCACGCCGGTGATGCAGTCAACGTCAACCAGCTTTCGAGGGTGGCGAACGTGCTTGGCGTGAATATCGACACCAACGGCCACGTAACGACGCCGACATATCGAGTGGGCAGCAAATCTTTCGACAACGTCGCGGATGCGATTGCGGCAGCCGTCGATAGCGGTACGGATCCGAATGCGGTCGTTTATGACGATTCCGCCAAGCGCTCGATCACGCTTGGCGTGAAGGGCACGACACTGAAGAACGTGGCGGCCGGCACGGTCAGTGCGACGAGTATGGAAGCGATAAACGGTTCGCAATTGCACCGTGCGTCACAGAGTGTCGCGACGGCACTGGGGGGCGGTTCGACGGTGGACGCGAGAGGTAACGTGATGGCGCCGAAGTATCGCGTCGGTGACAAAACCTACGGTAACGTCGGCGACGCGATCGCGGCAGCCGCGGACAGTGGCGGCGGTATCGATCCGAACGCGGTGGCGTACGACGATGCCGCGGGCAGCACGATAACGCTGCGTGGCGAGCATGGCACGACATTGAAGAACGTCGCGGCAGGCAGTGCGGATACCGATGCGGTCAATGTGGGGCAATTGACTGCTGCGACGCAGCCGATACGGGATGAGCTGGTTGACGTCAGCCTTGCAATGAAGGCCATCCAGATCAAGCCTCAAGGTGTAGACGCGATTGCGACGGGAACGAATGCCGTTGCGATTGGCGCCGGTGCAAATGCGATAGCGAATGGCTCGATCGCTTTGGGTGCGGGTTCGCGCGTGACCGGAGTCAATTCGGTTGCGATCGGTATCAACTCGGTCGCACTGGAAGCAAACCAAGTGTCGGTGGGCGACGTGGGGCGCGAGCGCCGCATTTCGAACCTCGCGGCGGGTACGAAAGGTACCGATGCAGTCAACTTGAATCAGCTGACTGATGCGATCGGGAAGGTGTCGAGCCGTACCGACAAGCTCTCGTCCGATCTGGCGTCGCGGCGCAGCTTGCTGGTTGCCAATCCCTTTGCCATCGACGAGCAACGTTTGTCCAATTTCGTGCTGATCGACGGCCAGGGTGCTGACGGTAGCCTGCCGAACGCGGCGAGTATCGCCGACGGCGATCCGGCGAGTACGACCTCGGCTGCAATCGGTGTCGGGTCGGTTGCGTCGGGCGCAGACACGATTGCCATTGGCATGCGTACCATCGCGAACTCGGACAACTCCGTGGCGATCGGCAATATGGCGCAAACCGGTGCCGAGCAGCCGTACTCGGTGGCGATCGGCTCGCATGTGACGACGAATGGTGCCAGCGCCCTTGCAATCGGTTCGCAGGCGAGGGCGAACGGCGAGAACGCGATCGCTATCGGCAATAACGATGTGCACGCGATCGGCGAAAGTTCGATTGCGATCGGCAATGGCGCCGAGGCCGTGGCGGGCGCGACGAATGGCATTGCGCTGGGCACGGGGGCGAGCGTTGCCCGGAACGTGACCGACGCGATGGCGCTCGGCGCGAAAGCCTTCGTGGAAAAAGGGGCGAACGGCGCTGTGGCACTGGGGGCGGGTTCCCAGGCGAGTCGAGCCAATACCGTTTCAGTGGGCAATGCCGGAAGCGAGCGCCAGATCGTGAACGTTGCGGCGGGTACGCAGGGTACCGACGCGGTGAACGTGGCGCAGTTGCACGGCGCGGCTACGAGTCTTGCGAACGCGATCGGCGGCGACACGACGGTCGATGGAAGCGGCCACGTGGCCATTCATTCGATTGAAGTGCACGGTCACCAGTACGGGACGGTATCGGAGGCGGTGCAGGCGGCTGCGGCGTATGGCGCCACGGATTCGCTGGCGCTGCGCTACGATCTCGACTCGCACGGCAATCCGAACTATGGCTCGGTGACGCTGGGCGGTCCGTCGGCAGCGCCGGTGATGCTGACCAACGTTGCCGATGGCAAGAGCCGATACGACGCGGTGAACTATGGCCAGTTGTCGTCGCTGCAAAGCGACTTCGAAAACCGAATGGGGGCGATGGACGATCGCGTCAGCAAGATCGAAACCGATGCCGGCGATCCGCGCGGTGATGGTCGGGTCATGACGATGGCCAATCTGCGCCGGGACGTTAGCGACGTCGGGGCCGGCTCAGGCTCCGTTATCGACAGCGATGCCGGCGACACCACGGCAATCGGCGCGAATTCGGCGCAGCAAGCGTCGGGCGCGACAGCGATCGGCGCCGGGGCGGATGCACGTGCGATCAATAGCACGGCGATCGGGCAATCTGCATCCGCTCACGGCGAGAACAGCACCGTGGTCGGACAGGGCGCGACCGCTTGGGGCACTAACAGCGTTGCAATTGGTGCAGGTTCCGTGGCTGACGCGGACAATGCCGTCTCGTTCGGCAACAGCGCCACGGGCATGACGCGCACCCTGACCAACGTATCGGCCGGTGTCGCACCGACGGATGCCGTCAACGTCCAACAGCTCAACGAATCGGTGGGCGGCTTGCGATCGCAGATCGAACACGATCGTGCGGATGCAAATGGAGGCACCGCGTCAGCCGTGGCCATTGCGTCGCTGCCGCAAGCACCTGCGCCCGGGAAGAGCGTCGTCGCAGTGGGCGGCGGCACGTACGCCGGCCAGTCTGCTCTTGCGGTGGGTCTGTCCACCTACGCTGGGCGCTGGATCATCAAGGCTTCTGGCTCGACGAACACACGAGGAACCGTGGCGGGTGGTGTCGGCGCTGGTTTCGTGTGGTGAGCAACCGGAATGACGCTTTGAGCTGCGTTGCGGGTGGTGCTTAGGACGCGCCTCATTGCGGGGGTGGGTCCTGCTGGCAATACGCGGTAGGACCAGCAGCCACCGAGCGACGAGATAGAGGCCACCGACGAGCCGCCGGCCTTGGGCAAATATGCTCAGTAACGGCGGCGCCGAACGAGCGTCGGGACTTCAACGATCGATCGCCTGCGAGTACGGACGATATCCGCCGCAACCCCCAGAAATTCCACCGCGCGGTTCATGACAGGCCGCGGGCGGTTCCCGTACGCCGAAGCCGTCGCAAGCGAGAGTCGTGGAAACGCATCATTCACTCCCATAAGCAATGATGCAATCGGACTGCCCATTTCGTCGGGAAAGTTAACGGCGCCATGGCGCCTATTCGACACTGTTTCCGATTATTTGCCATTTCGACATATCCATGTCGCGGAGCCTCCATTCCATTGGCGCCCCGGCGAGATGATGGAGCTCGTCCGCTCAATCATATTAAAAGCAAGAGTGCCGATGATGAAAATTCGGCATGTCTCATAAATTTTATCCATTTTAAGAAAAGTGGAAAATGAAATACAAATGGTTTTTTATCTTGATGATAATAATGTATTCCCTCGCTGGAATATCACTCGCCCATGCATACTCGGGCGAAGATGGCTCGGTCGCGCTCGTCGGAGTCGCTGGCAACAAGGTCGCGCAACAGCTCACGGACAATTACAATAATCTGGCTCCAGATTGCGGTAGTGCTACAAACCCGGCGTTTCGCTGTTCCGGAGTAATGCTTCGCGGGACCATGCATTCGTCTCAGTACCACTCGTGGAACCCGAGTCCTGCTTCCGTTTCGAGTGGAGGCGTCTCATTCTCCTATCTGCGAAAAGATTCGAAGTTCAGCAAGCTGGCTTATGGGTACGGTAACGGATTAATTTTCGTTCCTTATAGGTATAATATAAAGCCGAATGTCGTCGAGCCTGAAGTTCTATGCTCATTCCCAATCGACGCCAACACTGAAAATCGAGTGGGCAACGGATGCGGTGCGGATAACTCATTTCCGACTGATAGTGGTCCATGTCAGGCGCGAGGCATTTCAACTGCTTCGGAATGGTTTTCACACTATCGCAGCACAAGTGGCAATAAGCACGCCCACCAATGTGGCTTTGACGTACATCATGGCGCCCCAGCGACCGCCGCTATTTTCAAAACCAGCATTGAGGCAATGGCATTGATTGGCGAAGAATCCATGCACGAGCAAAATGAGCTGCGTTTAGCTACATGGGAGCAAGATATCCCTGAGAAGCTGCCAATCATGGCATTTTTCTATCTTGCAGGTCACGCAAATGGACTTAAGGGGGCCCAAGGCGACCAAGTGGATTACCAGCAAGCCTCGAAGCGCATCGTACCCATCATCCGGATAACACTTCCGTCATCGCGGTCAGACGAGGCTACGTTCGTCTATGACAAAAATGATCAGATGGTTGTGCCTCCGCAAATTGCGAATCCGCGGGTTGATCCGATTCTGCTGGTTCCACCAATCCCTCCCGCGTGAGGTCATGCCGTGAAGAAGAGCAAGTTCACCGAAGAGCAGATCGCAAACGTATTGAAGCAGGCCGAGTTGGGCAAGGATTTAGGCAGGGTAGGCCTAAGTACGGTGTGATTTGGTGCGCCTATGCACGCGCAATTTAGGTGTTGTGCGCGTAGCCCGATCCTCGGGAGTGCTCTTGGCACGGACTCGTGCTGGTAGCAGTGGTGGAAGGCCATTTCTGCGCCGAAGCCAATTACAACGGGGCACGTTGCCGTGCTCGTTGGCGTCCATCCGGCGCTCGTTTCATCGGCGCTGGGGGCGGTATCTTGGCCTAAAGCACGTCAGGGCCAATCGACGGCCTTTTCCGAACTGGTCGGCACGGTCGGATCTGACGTCTCACACCCGTTTGCTGGCTCGATATGCTCACTCCTCTTCGATGAATTCCAAGAGTTGCTGGCGTACGAAAGCAGTGGTCCGCTCGATATCCATCGGCGTGAGTCGGTCCATGTAAGCAACCGTCAGCAGTGCGAGTGGGTGGATGTTTAACACTTCGGCAAGCTGCTCAATCTTGCCCAGCGTGGGCGACTTCAGTTCCCGTTCAATCGTGCTGATGTATGTGCGGCTGGAGATCAGTCCAAAATCTTCCTGCGTAACGTTAGCGATCTTGCGAAGTCGCTTAAGTGCGTTGCCGAAACTGGCCTCGGAGCGCATGCAAGTCCTCCTCTGAAGGACCAGATGAACTCATTTCGAACACTAAAGAACTACAATCTATAGTGTTCATTTGGTACTATTGGCGGCTTTTTGATTTCGAATGCGTAGGGTGAGATGCACCTGTCTGGGGTCGGTGACCATGGGTGCGACGTTCAGTGCAATGGGTGCTTTGGGAGTATGTTCGGCACCTACGGCGCGGCCGTAGGCCGACGGTGCGCGCAGGCCGAGTGGTTGTCTCAAGGAATATGGATGTTAGTGACAGATAGCCGAAGTCGAGCACAAACCGCAGCCGCTCGGCAGCCGGGGCGCTCCAGCCGGTCCGCTCGAGCTGGTCGGCTGCAGTTCGCACGACCCGCCACTCCCGGTCAGTCAACGCCCGCCCGGTATCGAACGGCGCGCGCGTTGCGCCGCCGCGGACGGTCACCCCCGCAAACGGATTGCCGTGGAGACGCCGCATGGCATCGCGCATGTCGTTAATGTCTTCTTTCTGTACGACGAAATCGCATTCACCTAATTCATTAGATAAGGCTGACTTAGGGCCTCGCCGGCGAGGAGCGGGTGTAGTCAGGTCGTCAGCGTGGAGATCGGTCATTGACACGATTCCGTGCGGCCCGGACGGTAAATCGAGCAGTGCAAGGCGCGATCCGCCGAAATAGTAGTAGCGCAATACCCAACGTCGGAGCGAGACAGGACTGACGAGCTTAACTTTTGCGTGATCGCGGATCAATCGAGTGAACATGCCTCTGGTCAGATTTTGTTCGATGGAGAATTGCGCCAATAGTGGTTCGACAAGTTTCCAGATAGCTTGAAGACGTATATCTGGATCGGATTTCGGGTCGGGAATATTTTTAAATGCGTCTGGAAGTACAATGCGGCCCCATTCGCTACCTGTTGCATTGGCAAGTTCGGCAAGTTCGTGAAGCAAGAGCCGCTGCGGACGCCTTGCGTCGTGAGCAAGCTTCGCGTCACTAACCCACATCGCGTAGACGCAAGTATTAAATCGATGTGTAATGCGCAGATAGGTCCGCTCGCTTCCTGATAAGCGCAAAACGAGACCCGGGGCCGGTGTGGCAGAGGGAATGGCGACGAAGTCAACCATGATTGTAGCCGTCGTCTAGGACGACAGGTGCGCTAAGTGCAAGACGATGCGTCAGAGAAACCGGAATACGCTCGGACCACGCACAATAGAGAAATGTATCGAGCGCCGCCGTGTCGGTGAGATGCAAACGTTGACGTGATGCAACTAGGAGACTTTGTAGAGGGACATTGCGTTCGTAGCATGCGAGGAAGGTTTCGGCGTATGACTCTGCCAACTCGTCGTCACTGCGGTATTGATGGAGAAACCACGACCGGATGTAGCGCAAATTTTGGAGGACTTTGCGATCAAATTGGCTGGTGTCAACGCGGAACCAGGGCACACCATTCTCTATACACCACAAATACTGGACATATAGTAGCTGACCGCTTCTATCATGCAAGTTGGCAACCGTAGGAGACAGGTTCGCTGCTCGATACGTAAGCCCCTTGTCGGTCAGCTCTGTAACGAGGAAATCCAGTGTGAACGGTTCGGGGGCGCCGTTGCGGAATGGATGATGAACGCCACATTGTCGAGACAACTGCAAGGTACGATCGAGATCGAGGATGGGCCAGTGTTCCCGGATGTCGATGATGGACCGGCTCCGTTCAAGCAAATAAAAATAGGTTGTTTCCTTCTCGCTGAGTAGCTGGTAGATCCGGTCGACTTTTATTCCACGGACGTAGGCTGAGGTTCCTTTTCCGCCGGATCCTTTGATCTGGCACCATGATCGATAATCTGGACCTATGCCTATCCCGAAACCGCGGCGCACGCGAGAACGCAGATGTGGCGGATAAACCGCCGGACTAGCATTCCAATCCATGATGAGTGAAGGCTAGTTCTTTTGGCGGAAATTTCCACAATATTTGTCACCCAAAGCATCGCGCACCGCGTGCGTGAAGGGCCGCGCGAGATGCGACGGCAGCGCGTCGCTGAACAGCCGGCTGCCGAGTGCATAAAGCGGATGGTCGAACACGTTCTTCACGAACAGCACGGTGCGCCCGGCCGGCGCGCCGTGCGGCAGCGTGTCGACGTAGAGCCGCCAGTTGCTCTGCAGCGGCGACGGAAACACGCGCCGCAGCGGGCCGGCGAGACGCGGGCCGAAGTGCCGGTGCCGGTAGGTGAGCGTCGTGAACGGCGTGCGGCCGCCGCGGCTCGCGAGCGTGACGCCGCGCGGCACGAGGTGCGCGACGGCCGCGACATCGACGATCCACGTGCAATACACGACCTGTTCGACGTCGCTCGCGAGCTGCAGGAACGGCAGCCGCGACAGCACCGCGCGGCGTGCGCGCAGCAGCGGGCCGCTCGCGACGATCCGGTTGGCGAGCCGGCCGGCGAGGCCGGTGGACGGGTAGACGAAGGCGTTGTCGTAGCGCATGGCCGGCATTGTGCCGGGGTTGCCGCGTGCGCGGAAGAGGCGAGGTCTTTGGCCGAACCGCGTGCATTTGCCGGGCGCCGCCGCATGGTGCCGCTCGTGCGGCGGAATCCCGCCACGATTCATTCCGGCCCGGGTTCGCGCAGCTGCCGCCGCGGCACGTTCAGCCAACGCGCGATCCTGCCGCCTGCGAGTCGCCACTCGAACGGATTGCGGAAATCGAACGTGTACAGTTCGCGTCGAAGGTACGGCCAGTACCCCCGCAGGCTCCGGGACGCCCGGGCGCGCTCGATGCGCGAGGGCCGCCAGGTGTTGTGCCAGGGGAAGTTCGTCGCCACGCTCGAGCGCCGTCGTGGCAACCGGAAATTGAGCGCATACGCGTACCGCGGCTGATCCGAGAGGTTGGCCCCCGCGGCATGCAGCGTGCGCCCCGCATGCACGGTGCAGTCTCCCGGCATCAACGGACACGCCACGGCGCGCGCCGGATCGAATCCGCCCACACACTCGAGCCCATGTGCGGTCACGTCACCCCCGAGCGGACCATGCGGAAGGACGTCGTGCAGATGAGATCCGGGGATGAACTGCATGCATCCGTTGTCGACCGAGACGGCTTGCAGCGGAATCCAGAAGTTGACTTCGCGATGCTCGATACGCGCGTCGGTAAACGCGTCGTCCTGGTGCCAGGGCGTCACGGTGCCCGTACGCGGCTGCTTCAGGAAAAAGCTGTCGCCGGCAAAACGAACCTCCGGGCCGAGCAGTGCCTGGGCGATCTCGAACGCGGTGCGACGGATACGGAGTGCCGATAGCCGACGCTCGAAATAGGAGGCCCAGTGGAGCTGGAGCAGTTGAGGTCCGGCATCGCGCCCGTTCGTCTCGGGATAGAAATCGAACATCAGGCCCTCGGCGTAGCCCGTGCGGCTGCCGAGCAGACGATGGCCGATTTTGCGCAAGTCTTCGATCTCCGATGGGTCGATCAGCCGGTCGATAACCGCAAAGCCGTCGTGATGGAACCGGGATCGAAGATTGGCTTGCATTGGAGCCTTGACGATGAGTTCACGGATCGCGAAGCGCTGCGGATGGCCGCTGGTTTTTCGATTTTCGTATTTTCGCGCGCGGCGCTTCTGTTCGATACCTTACGTTGGCTGCGGACCGCGGCAACCCGGACGATTTTTTCGCATCCGCCGGGCGACGCCGCACGGTGCGGCGCGTGCGAGCCATGTCGACGGCCGGTCTTGACGCGCGACGCATGCGTGCGAAGGCCGGCCGTTCGCGCGTCAGTACCCCGCCGCGCCGCCGCCCTGATCGGTCACGATCGCCACCCCCGAGCTCGTGCCGAGCCGCGTCGCGCCGGCTTCGAGCATCGCGAGCGCGGCCGCGCGGTCGCGCACGCCGCCCGACGCCTTCACGCCGAGCGTCGGCCCGACCGTTCGGCGCATCAGCGCGACATCGGCGAGCGTCGCGCCGCCATGGCCGAAGCCGGTCGACGTCTTCACGAACGCGACGCCGAGATCGCGGCACATCTCGCACACGCGCACCTTCTCGTCGTCGGTCAGCAACCCCGTTTCGAGGATCACCTTGAGCGGCACCGAGCCGCAAGCGCGATGCACGGCGTCGATGTCGGCCTTCACGTCGTCGGCGCGGCCGCTTTTCAGCGCGCCGAGGTTGATCACCATGTCGATCTCGCCCGCGCCCGCCGCGATCGCGGCGGTGGCTTCGAATGCCTTCGCGGCGGACAGCCCCGCGCCGAGCGGAAAGCCGACCACGGCGCAGACGAGCACGCCGGTTTCGGCCAGCTCGCGCGCGGCGAGCGGCACGTTCGCCGAATTCACGCAGACCGAGTAAAAGCGATGCTCGGCCGCCTGGCGGCAGAGTTCGCGGATCTGCGCGTCGCTCGCGTCGGGCGCGAGCAGCGTGTGATCGATGGTTTGGGCGAGTTGGGCGTTGGAAAGCGGCATGTGTCAGGACTCCACGGATCGTGTACGGAAAGGGCACACGGAAAGTTGATGTTTTCACATCGGTTTGTTACAAATACGACATTCCGGCCGGGCCCGCGCGCCCGGCACGACGAGCGACTCACGCGGCGGGCACGCAGGATACAGGCATGGAAACAAAGAAGGGCGAACGGATCAAGACATTGATGAACGTGCTGCAAGGGCAGAACGCGATTCATCTGAGGGAAGTCGCCGAGTTGTTCGGCGTATCCGAAATGACGATCCGCCGCGATCTCGCGGACAATCCGCACGGCCTCAGCCTGATCGGCGGCTACGTGACGCGCCATTTCGCCGCGCAGCGCAGCGACATCGGCGAATACCTGATCAGCGCCGAGAACAACCGGCAGACCGAGGAAAAGCGCCGCATCGGCAAGCTGGCCGCGCAGTTCGTGACGACCGGCGACACGATCTTCGTCGACTGCGGGTCGACCACGCCGTTCATCGTCGATTTCATTCCGGACGACCTCGAATTCACGGCGGTCTGCAATTCGCTGAACGTGTTCGCGAAGCTGCAGCAAAAGCCGCATTGCAACGTGATCCTGTGCGGCGGCGCGTATCACCGCCAGAACATGGTGTTCGAATCGGTCGCCGAAACGGGCATCCTCGATTCCGTGCGCGTGTCGAAGGCGTTCATCTCGGCGGCCGGCGTAAGCGAACGCTGCGGCGTCACGTGCTTCAATTTCCACGAAGTCGACGCGAAGAAGAAGGTGATGGCGCGCGCGCAGAACCGCTTTCTGCTGGTCGACCATACGAAATTCGACGAAGTGCGCGCGGCCTATTTCGCCGAACTGACCGACTTCAACTACGTGATCTCCGACGGGCAACTGAGCCGCCGCTACGAAACGGCGATCCGCGAGCACGGGATCGCGCTCGTGACCTGATGCGGCGCGGCTGTGCCGCGCGCGGTGCATAGCCCCTTTCGTCGCACTTTTCGTCGCGCTTTTCATCACATCACGCATCGCGGGCTTCCGCCGCGCTCAGGTAGCCGGTGACCACGTCGAAGCGGCGCGATGCGCGCGGCGCCAGTGCCGCGACGTGGCCCTTGCGGCGTTCGGCTTCGTAACCCTCCGGCTCGCAGGTCGACGGCAGCGCGAACGCGGCGACCTGCTGATCCGCGTTGTGCAGGACCCAGCGCGTCGCATGCGGGAATTGCGCGGGGCGGTACGCGGTGTGGAACGCGCCGCCGTCCGGATGCGCGAGCCGGAAATGCGCGATGCCGTCGGCATCCGTTTCCACGTCGTTCATGAAGAACACGATCTCCGGGTCGTACAGCGCGGGCGCATCGAGCGTCGCGAGCCGCGCCGGATCGCGCGCAAGCGTGGCCGTGTAGTCGCGCCACGCGGCGGTCGGCTTCACGTGCGCGGGCACGCTGTCGCGCAGCCGCATGCGGCCGGGCGGCAGCGACTGCACGAAGCGGCCGCCCGGCACGTACGCGTAGTTCAGGTGGGCCATGTACATCAGGTCCATCGGTGCGCCGCCGAGGTTCGTCACCTCCATCGCGATCGTCATCCGCGCATCGTGCTCCGCCAGCCGCACCGACGGACGCGCGACGTAGTGGCTGCCGAAGCCCTGCACGTATTCGTATTCGCCGGTCACTTCGACCGTCGCGCCGCGCGCATCCGTGCCGACGACGAGGCTCGCGCGGTCCATCGGCGCGCACGGCATCTCGCCGTGCAGCGCGTGCGTGTCGTCCGGCCCCGGGCAGCCGTTGCGCAGCAGCCCGCTGTGGAACATGAAGCAGCCGTACGTATCGATGATCGACGCCGCGCGCTTCGGCTGCCGGAACATGTGCTTCATCGTCAGGTCGCGGCCGTCGAATTCGGCGGCCCAGATCATCTGGCCGAGATACGGCAGCACGACGAGATGGCCGCGGCGGTTCTCGAGCTTCAGCGCCTCGACGCCGGACGGATAGGCGAACGCGGTGACGGTGAGGCCGTCGGTGCGGTACAGCGTGCGCGGCGCTTCGCGGAAGTCGTCGCGCCGCAGTTCGATCTCGCCGCGCATGGTCAGGCTTCCGACGTGTTGCGCGTCGCGGCGTAGCGCGCGGACGCATGACCGTCGGCCGTCGCGTCGGGCGTCGCCGCCGGCAGGTGACGCAGGCAGTAGAAGCCGTAGTACACGATCACGACGAAGCACAGCAGCGGCACGACGAACGCGAGCTGCATGTTGCCGCCGGTGTGATCGGAGATCAGCCCCTGGATCAGCGGCACGACCGCGCCGCCGACGATGCTCATCACGAGGATCGAGCCGCCGTATTCGGTGTCCTTGCCGAGGCCGTCGATCGTCAGCCCGTAGATCGTCGGCCAGCACGGGCCGAGGAAGATGCTCACGCACACGGCCGCATACACGGCGGTGATGTTGTGCACGCTGATCGTGTACGCGAGCAGTGCGATGCACAGGATGCCGTAGACGATCAGCACCTTGGCCGGGCCGACGCGCTTCATCACGAGCGTCGCGATCAGCTTGCCGACGAAGAACGCGAAGAAGGTCGCGAGCAGGTAGCGCGACGCGCCGCGCTCGGTGAGGCCGCCGATCTGCATCGCGAGCCGGATCGTGAAGCTCCACACGCCGACCTGCGCGCCGACATACAGGAATTGCGCGACCACGCCCGCGACGAAGCGCCGGTTGCCGAACAGGCGCGCGAGCGTGCCGCGTGCGTCGATCCGGTGCGTGACCGTACTCGCCGCATTGCCCTTGCACGCCGGATAGGGCGTAAGCGCGAACACGATGAACACCGCGACGAGCACGACGATCAGCCACTTGTACGGCTCGAGCGTGGCCTGGATCATCGCGAGCTGGTGCGTGTGCGCGTCGGCGGCCGACATCGCCGCGAGCTGCGCATGCGACGCGTCGCCTTCCTTGAAGATCAGGAAGCTGCCCATGTAGACGCCGGCCATCGCGCCGAACGGATAGAACGTCTGCGAGATGTTCAGCCGCCGCGTGCTGGTGTCGCGCGGGCCCATCAGCGTCGAATACGAGTTCGACGCCGTTTCGAGGAACGACAGGCCCGCGGCGATCACGAACAGCGCGACGAGGAACATCCCGTACTTCGCCATCGACGCGGCCGGGAAGAACAGCAGGCAGCCGGTCGTGTAGAGCAGCAGGCCGACGAGGATCGTCGTCTTGTAGCTGAACTTCTTCACGACGGTCGCGGCTGGAATCGCGAGGAAGAAGTAGCCGAGATAGAACGCGGACTGCACGAACGCCGATTCGAAATCGGACAGGAAGAACGATTTCTTGAACTGCGCGATCAGCACGTCGTTCAGGTTCGCGGCGGTGCCCCACAGCGCGAACAGGCAGCACAGCAGCGTGAACGCGAAGAGGGGCGTGCGATTCAGGTAATAGCCGTCGGGGGCGTGTTCGATCCGGGTTCGGCTCATGGGTGTCTCCTTCCCAATGTCTCGTCGATGAAGGCGCCGGTCAGAAGCCGGCGTCGCGGAGGAAGCGTTCGAACGTCGCGGCGTCGGCGTACGACTTCTGCGTGCCGAGGCCCGTGACCGAATGCGCGGCGTACGCGGACGCGTAGCGCATCGCATCGACCGCGTCGCGCGACGCGGCATAGCAGCGCGCGAAGCAGCCGATATACGCGTCGCCGGCGCCCGTCGTGTCGCGCGCGTCGACCGGGACGCCCGGCACGTGATGCACGCCGTCGCG
Organism: Burkholderia sp. KCJ3K979; assembly: GCF_016759955.1. Classification (NCBI taxonomy): domain Bacteria; kingdom Pseudomonadati; phylum Pseudomonadota; class Betaproteobacteria; order Burkholderiales; family Burkholderiaceae; genus Burkholderia; species Burkholderia sp. KCJ3K979. The sequence continues at coordinate 2,218 of NZ_JACFYV010000146.1, read as the reverse complement.
CGACACCAGCAGCGAACCGTTGCTGCCGAGCGTGACGAGCACGTGCTTGAGCCCGCGTGCGACCAGCGCTTCGGCGGCGCGGGTCGCGCTCTCGCGCGAATCGACCGGCAGGCCCGACACGATCGCGAGCTCGGTCTCGTTCGGCACGAAGAATTCGACGGAACGGATGCGTTCGAAATCGAGGTCGGCGACCGCCGGCGCGGGGTTCAGCAGCACCGGGATGCCGTGCCGCGCGCCGAATTCGATCGCGTGATAGACGGTGTCGAGCTCGATCTCGAGCTGCAGCACGATCAGCGCGCATTCGGCGAGCATCGGCGCGGCCGCGTCGATGTCGGCCGGCTGCAGGTGGCGGTTCGCGCCCTTGACGATCAGGATGCTGTTGCTCGAATCGGGCTCGACGAAGATCGGCGCGACGCCGCTCGGCACGCCGGCGACCTTGCGCACGTGCGTGGTGTCGATGCCTTCGCGTTCGAAGTTGCGGATCGTGTTGTCGGCGAACACGTCGTCGCCGACTTTCGTGACCATCACGACGCGCGCGCCGAGGCGCGCGGCCGCGACGGCCTGGTTCGCGCCCTTGCCGCCGCAGCCGAGCTCGAAGTTCGGGGCCTCCAGCGTTTCGCCCCGGACGGGCATGCGCGCGACATAGGTCACGAGATCGACCATGTTGCTGCCGATGACGGCGATTGTCTCCATCTGTGTCTCTTCCTTTGTATGGGGGCGCCGCGCGCACGTGGTCGGCGGCGGGTCGCGACAGGTGATAATAAAATCACATTGAATGTGAAAATGCAATCCTGTGATGTTAGGAGGATCACTTTCGACCGGCGACTCTCGCGCGAAGACAGGGTGTGCGGCTGTCGACATACAGAAAAGGTCGCACTTGTGAGAAGGGGCTGAAATGTTCAAAAAAGACCACACCTCGTATTTCGCTATGTGGAAGAGCGATATGGCTGCTTGATATCAATCACCTTTTTTCTACTGCGTTAGGGGCCTGGGAGTCAGCAGGGGCGTGCAAAAGTTTCCCGCCAAGAAAATTGATTAGTATTTCTACGTTAATGTGCGTACTAGGTCGCTGTGGCAAGGGAAAGCGATATCATTTCATAAGGCTTTCAAATTGAGGTGGAATCCACTCAATGCGAGTCGACTGAATGACCTGACGTTGGCGCTTTCCCTGCGGGTGACAGAAGACCTAGGGAGGACCACGGACGAACGCCGTGCCGACTGCACGGGTGGCTCAACATAGGCCTTTTTGCGGCGACCGCAGACTTACAGGACCGCGTGACATCTCGTCGATGTTGTGGCGCTCAATCGCGAGAACTGAAGGGGAACATAGTAAGGACTATGTTCCCCTTCATTTCGGGACATCGAGCGAACGCCCCCGGCTCGTGGGGCTCACACGACTAAAGTGGAGTCTAGGCCCGGCTGCCGGTGGCGGGCATAGGGGGGCAGGAGACGCGGCACGAACCGATGCCGTAGTCCGCGCAGGTCGGCTGGGCAGATACGGCTGGAGAAACAGTCAGGTTGTGCGACACCGGAAGCCGGACCGCGTAGTCAGCGCGAGTGATGGCGCCCGCACCGGCCCGCTGGTTGTGTGAGCGCTGGCCGGACGGAAAACGTTCGCGAATGCTCTTGGCGAGCGCGGCTGCGACAGGTGTAAGCCGGAGTTCATTGGCGGGCTGGCCGCCGCAGGCAGTGGTGGGGCGGAGGCCAGCGATTTGCGTGTGTGCAGCGGGATGAGGTAGGGTGCAGCTTTGATTTTGTTGCCGAGGCTGTTCATGAACAAGCAGGAACTCATTGACGCGATCGCAGCGGGCGCGGGCGTCAGCAAAACCGACGCGAGCAAAACCATCCAGGCGGTGCTGGACGCGATCACGGACGCGGTGAGTCGCGGCGAATCGGTACAGCTCATCGGTTTTGGCGCGTTTGCGCAGGGGCAGCGAGCCGCCCGCACGGGACGTAATCCGACGACGGGCACGGAGATTGCCATCCCGGCCGCGAATACGGTGAAGTTCACCGCCGGCAAGGCGTTCAAGGACGCGGTGAACGCACTGTGACGCAGCGCGAGGTCGGGCAGGCCGCTTATGCCGGACTGCACCGTGAAATTGCCGATGTAGTTGCGTCTGCGCGCCAAGCGACGGCTCGCACGGTGAACGCCCTGATGACGGCGACCTATTGGGAGATCGGGCGACGAATCGTTGAGTTCGAGCAGGGCGGGGAGGGG
>NZ_JACFYV010000145.1:0-17570 GCF_016759955.1 Burkholderia sp. KCJ3K979 | reverse complement strand
CCGCCCCGCCCTTCATACTCGGCCAATTGGCCATCCTTCCCCGCCCCACAAGCCTTTGACCACCCCGCAACATTCGTCAACACTTCCCTTACAAACGCGAACAAGAACGCTTCTCATTTAAAGAAAAATTACATAGAATGCCGCCTGAAAACAAATCGTAATAATTCCCGGCGGCATGCACGTTTCCGCAACGCACCGCCCCGGGGCCACACCGCGAGGTCGAAGCGCACCATGAAATCCCGTCCGGACGAGCTGAAGCTCGGTAAGTTCACCACCTTGTGCAGCGTGCTCGCCGCGAGCCCCGCGTTCGCCGACGGTACGCCGCCCGCGGCGCCCGCCAGCACCGAAGGCCACCTCGCACCGATCGAGATCCAGGGCAAGACCGAGCACAGCTACAAGGCCGACTTTTCCGCCTCCGCGAAATTCACCGCGCCGCTCGTCGACACGCCGAAATCCGTCACCGTGATCCCGCAGGAACTGATCCAGAGCAGCGGCGCGGCGACGCTGACCGAAGCGCTGCGCACCGTGCCCGGCATCACGTTCGGCGCCGGCGAAGGCGGCAACCCGCTCGGCGACCGTCCGTTCATCCGCGGCTACGACACGCAGGGCAGCATGTTCGTCGACGGCATGCGCGACACGGGCGCCACCACGCGCGAGATCTTCAATACCGAACGCGTCGAGATCACCAAGGGTTCCGACGGCGCGTACGGCGGCCGCGGCGGTGCCGGCGGCAGCATCAACCTGATCACGAAGGCCCCGCACCTCGGCACGACGGCCGCCGCGAGCGCGGGCCTCGGCACCGACCGCTATCGCCGCTTCACCGCCGACGGCAACTGGCAGTTCGCCGAGCACGCCGCGTTCCGCCTGAACCTGATGAGCCACAACAACGACGTCGCCGGCCGCGACACCGTCAACAACGAGCGCTGGGGCGTCGCGCCGTCGATCGCGTTCGGCCTCGGCACGCCCACGCGCGTGACCGCGAGCTACTACCACCTGCAGACGGACGACATGCCCGACGGCGGCATCCCGTATTTCTACACGACCTCGAACAAGCCCGCGAACGTCGGCACGATCTATCCGGCGCCCGTCGATCGCCACAACTTCTACGGCCTGATCGACCGTGACTTCCGCAAGACCACGTCGGACATCAGCACGATCAAGATCGAGCACGACATCACGCCGAATCTCACGGTGCGCAACACCACGCGCTATACGGAATCGACGCAGGACTACATCTGGACGCAGCCGGACGACAGCCAGGGCAACGTGGTGAACGGCAAGGTCTGGCGCCGCAACAACAACCGCAACAGCTCGATCAACAGCCTCGCGAACCTGACCGAGCTGTTCGGCGAATTCCGCACGGGCCCGTTCAAGCACAGCTTCACGACCGGCATCGAGCTGTCGCGCGAATGGGGCAAGCGCGATTCGTACACGGTCGCCACCGACAAGGGCACGATCTGCCAGAAAGGCATCGGTGCGCCGTCGGGCTACAACTGCACGAGCCTGTGGTCGCCGAACCCGAACGATCCGTGGGCCGGTTCGATCACGCGCAACAACGACTATGCACATGCGCGCACCACGACGAAGTCGATCTACGGCTTCGACACGATCGAGATCACGCCGCGCTGGCAAGTCAACGCCGGCGTGCGCGTCGACGACTACTCGACCCGCTTCACCGACACCAAGGCCAACGGCGGCAAGACCACCACGCGCGACGACACGCTCGTGAACTGGCAGGCCGGCCTCGTGTTCAAGCCCGCGCAGAACGGCAGCATCTACGCGTCGTATGCGACCTCGTCGACGCCCGCCGGCATGATGCTCGGCGAAGGCAGCGAAACGCAGTCGCTCACGCCGGGCCGCGGCGGCGTCGGCCCGAACGCCGATCAGCTTTCGCCGGAAAAGAACCGCAGCATCGAGTTCGGCACGAAGTGGAACGTGCTGAACGACAAGCTGTCGCTGACGGCCGCGCTGTTCCAGATCGACACGACCAACGCACGTGTGACGCTGCCGAACAACCAGTACGCGATGGTCGGCAACAAGCGCGTGCAGGGTCTCGAGCTCGGCCTCGCCGGCCAGATCACGAAGCAATGGCAGGTGTTCGGCGGCTACACGTACATGAAAAGCCAACTGCGCGACAACGGCAAGGACGCCGCGAACAACGGCAACCGCTTCCCGAACACGCCGAAGCACAGCCTCACGATGTGGTCGAACTACGACATCACGCCGAAGTTCACGGTCGGCGGCGGCGCGTTCTATATGTCGGAAGTATTCGGCGATCCCGCGAACCTGCGCGCCGTGCCGTCGTACTGGCGCTTCGACGCGATGGCGCAGTACCGGATCAACAAGAAGCTCGATCTGCAACTGAACGTGAACAACCTGTTCAACCGCACCTACTTCGATCAGGCGTATCCGGCGCACTATGCGTCGATCGCGCCGGGCCGCTCGGCGTTCGTCACGCTGAACGCGCGCTACTGATCGATGGAAGCCGTGTCGCTGAAGGCGCTCGCGTCGGTATCGCCGCGCGAGTTCGCCGACATCCTGGCCGGGCCGCCCGAGCGCGCCGCCGCGTGGGTCGCGGCGGCGGCCGACCACGGCATCGTCGACGCGCAGGCCGTCTACGGGCAATACCTGCTCGACGGGCACGGCGTCGCACGCGACCCGGCCGCCGCGCTCGACTGGTTCCGGCACGCCGCGCGGGCCGGCCACCCGATGGCGATGAACATGCTCGGGCGCTGTTACGAGTTCGGTTGGGGCACGGCCGCCTGCGCGCCGGTCGCCGTGTACTGGTATCGGCTCGCCGCGCAGGCGGGCCTCGACTGGGGCATGTACAACTACGCGACCGCACTTGCCCTCGGCAATGGCGTCGACGAGAACCGCGCCGACGCGCTCGACTGGTTCCGCCGCGCGGCCGCGCTCGGCCATGCGAAATCGATCAACCTGATCGGTGGGTTCTACGAGGATGGGTGGGTCGTCGCGGTCGACACCGACGCCGCGTTCGACCACTATCGCCGCGCCGCCGTTGCCGGCGACTTCCGCGGCCAGTTCAACTATGCACGGCTGCTCGCCGAGCGCGGGCGCGTCGACGAAGCGCTCGCGTGGCTCGCGCGGGTGCCGGCCACCGCGACACCCGCGTTCATCGCGAAGATGCGCGCGTATCTCGTGTCGTCGCCGCTCGACGCTTTTCGTTCGGCGGCCATGCAGCTGGCGCCGCACGCCATGGAATCCGCATCATGATGCTTCATATCCCCGGTGTACTGACCCGAGCGCAAGTCGCGCAGTGCCGCGACCTGCTCGATGCCGCCGAATGGGTCGACGGCAACGCGACGTCCGGCGCACAGTCGGCGCTCGCGAAACGCAACCGGCAACTGCCGGAAGGCTCGCCGGCCGCGCGTGCGGTGGGCGATGCGATCCAGGATGCACTTGCCCGCCATCCGCTGTTCTTTTCGGCGGCGCTGCCGCTCAAGGTATTTCCACCGCTATTCAATCGTTACGAAGGCGGCGAGACGTTCGGCACGCACGTCGACAACGCGATCCGGCTGCTGCGCGGCACGGATTTCCGCGTGCGCAGCGACCTGTCGGCGACGCTTTTTCTTGAGGAACCCGATGCATACGACGGCGGCGAGCTGTGCGTCGAGGATACGTACGGTGTCCATCGCGCGAAGCTGCCGGCCGGTGATCTCGTGTTGTATCCGGCGTCGAGCCTGCATCACGTGACGCCTGTGACGCGCGGCGAGCGCGTCGCGTCGTTCTTCTGGATTCAGAGCATGGTGCGCGACGACGGTGATCGCACGCTGCTGTTTCAGCTCGATACGCAGATTCAGGCGCTTTCCGCCGAAAAAGGGGCGAAGGACCCGGTGGTCATTTCGCTCACCGGGATTTATCACAACCTCTTGAGGAAGTGGGCGGATGCCTAGCGCGAGCCGGTCACGCCCCGGTGCTTGCGTCTCGTCGGAATACGGGTCTAAAATGACTATAGTCTTATGACCATGAACACATCATGATGCCGCACGCTCCCGTATCGAAATCCGAATTCAAGGCTCGCGCACTCGAATACTTCCGGCTCGTCGAGGCGTCGGGCGAAAGCCTGATCGTCACCGACCACGGCAAGCCAACGCTCGAGATCCGGCCGTATCGCTCCCGCGAAGCTCAGCCGTTGGACATATTGCGCGGTTCGGTCATGCGCTACGACAATCCTCTCGATCCGATTGCGGAAGATGATTGGGAGGCGTCGCGGTGATCGTGCTGGATACGCATGCATTGGTGTGGTGGGTGGCGGGCGATCCTGCGCTCAGCAAGAAGGCAAGAAGCGCAATCGATCGCGCGCGGAGCGAAGGCGCGCTCGCCGCATCCTCCATCTCCGCGTGGGAAATCGCGATGCTGGTGCGCAATGACCGCCTCGCCCTGACGATGGACGTCGACGCGTGGCTCGCCACCGTCGCGCAGATCGATGGCATGCGCTTCGTGCCCGTCGATGCGGACATCGCCGCGAAATCCACCGACCTGCCCGGCACGTTCCACAAGGATCCGGCCGATCGCATGATCGTCGCGACCGCGCGGCGGCTCGGCGCGCCGCTCGTCACCCGCGACGAAAAAATCCGCGCGTACGCACACGTCAAGACGCTTTGGTAAGCGTCTTGACGCCGCGAGGCAAACTGCCGCGCAGGTCACACCAGACTCTGGCATATTGGCGATTCGTCTGACCAAAACGACCACGGCCGCCCCATTCAACATCGGCCCACGGCCCGCAACCGTCCTCGCGCCATTTACCCGCTACCGTGATACCGCTCTCCGATCCCGCCGTCCGCTCGATCGCCCTGCAAGAGTCACACGAAGGGTTCGTCGATCTCGCAGGCTTCCATGACCGCATCGCCGTCGATCTCGACCGCCGCGATATCGAAAGCAGGAGCCCGCATTTCCTGAAAGTGCGTCGCGGCGTGGCGGAACGGCTGATCGCCGCCGCGCACGCGTTGCCCGCCGGCCTGCGCCTGTACGTCAAGGAAGGCTACCGTCCGCTGGCCCTGCAGCGCCAGTACTTCACCGAGCATCTCGCGCATCTGCGCCGGACGCTGAATCCGCTCCCGGACGAAGACACCCTGGTCGCCCTGACCAGCCACTACGTCGCACCGCCGGAAGTCGCCGCCCATCCGACGGGCGCCGCCATCGACCTCACGCTGATCTCGGCGGAAGGCATCGAGATCGACATGGGCACCATCATGAACGCCACCGACCAGGAATCGTCCGGCGCGTGCTATACGCACAACGCGTTCATCAGTCGCGCGGCCGCGCGAAACCGCCAGATCCTGATCGACGCGCTGACCCGCGCCGGCTTCACGAATTACCCGTCCGAATGGTGGCATTGGTCGTTCGGCGATCGCTATTGGGCCGTCATGCAGAACGAATCGCACGCAATTTACGGTCCCGTCGAGGAAAGCATGCTCGACGAAGCGTCGCGATGACGGTTTTCCCGATCCGGCATACGTGACTCGGTAACATCCTCACTTGCCGATCCCCGTGTGCTCCCGCACAATCGCAGCACCTGCCTCACTCCCCCCGCGCCGATGTCCTATGCGTCACTCGCCACCGGCGTCCTGCTCGCCGGCGGCCTTGGTCAACGCTTCGACCCGAGCGGCCTGCACAGCAAGCTGCTTGCTCGGCTTCCCGACGGGACGCCGGTCGCAGTCGCCGCCGCCCGCCGTCTCGCGGCCGCCACCGCCGACGTGATCGCCGTCGTGCGTCCCGGCGCCGAAAAGCTTGCGATGCTGCTGAACGAAGCCGGCTGTCAGGTCGTGTACGCACCCGACGCGTTGCGCGGCATGGGCGCGAGCCTCGCGGCCGGCGTCCGCACGACCCCCGACGCGAATGGCTGGCTCGTCGCGCTCGGCGATATGCCGTGGATCGCGGCGTCCACCTACGAAACGGTCGCCCGGGCACTCGAAGCCGACGACGCGTCGATCGTCGCACCCGCGCATCGCGGCGTACGCGGCCATCCGGTCGGTTTTGCCGCGCACCACTTCGATGCGCTCGCCGCCCTCGACGGCGACACGGGTGCCCGCGCACTGTTCGCCAGCGCGCCGGTGACGCTGCTCGACATCGACGATCCCGGCATCCTGCGCGACGTCGATACCCCGGCGGATTTGCGCTGACTTCGATTGCATGGGCCGGCAAGATTCCGCACGAAGCCCCCAATGTCCAGACTTCGTCGACGATCCGCAACCCGCCGCAAGAATCCCGCTGCAAACGCGCGCCCGATTGCCTATAACGGAGACGAGGCGCATCCGCCGCGCCACCGCCGTCACGCACTGCACGAGTTCTCCATGAGCGATCACACGACCCCGACGCCCGAGCCACCGGCCGACCCGAACCGCGATCCGGAAGACGATCCGTTCTCGTCGCCGCCCGGTCATCACGACAACCCGCAGCAGCCGGACGGTCCACCGAGCAAGGACCCGGTCTAACCGCACACTGCCCCGCTCCGCGAATGCGGCGCGCGACTACCGTGACGGGCCTAGCGCGCGGTATATCCGCCGTCGATCGGCAGCGACACGCCGCTGATCATCGACGCCGCATCGCTCAGCAAAAACAGGATCGGTTCGACGACTTCGTGCGGCTCCGCGAACCGGCCGAGCGGAATCGCAGCGAGCATCGGCGCACGCTTGTCCGGTTCGCTCCACGCGAACTGCGCCATCGGCGTGAGCGTGACGGTCGGGTTCACACTGTTCACACGAATGCCGTGCGGCCCGAGTTCGATACACAGCACGCGCGTGATCGCGTCCATCGCCGCCTTCGACGCGCAATAGCTCAGATGTGCGGGCAGGCCGACGAGTGCCGCCTGACTCGACACGTTGACGATGCTACCCCGTGCGTGCGCCGCGCCACGTCCGTCGCGTCCGATCATCTTGCGCGCCACGGCCCGCGCGACGAGCGCCGCGCCACGCGCATTGACGGCCATCACGCGATCGAAATGTACGGCCTCGACATCGAGCGCCGGTTCGAGCGACGCGATCCCCGCGCAATTGACGAGGCCGTCGAACGCGTCGTACGCGGCGAGTGCTGCGTCGATCGCGTGTTGATCGCCGCCGACATCCATGCGCAACGCATCGCACGCAATCTCGCCGGCAAGCGTGTCGAGTGCGGCCATGTCGCGCCCCGCCGCGACGACGCGCGCCCCCGCCTGCGCCAGCGCGACCGCGCATGCGCGGCCGATTCCGCTCGAGGCGCCCGTGACGAGCATCGTTGACCCGCCGAAATCGAATCGTGTGTTCATGATGACGTGCCCAGCCTGTGCATGATCGGCTTGAGTGCCGGATAGAGCGCCGTATAGAGCGCAAAACGCGCATCGTACGTTTGCACGCGCTCGGCATCGGGCCGTGCACGCTCGACGAGTGTGACCCAGCCGCCCTGCGCGTCATCGCGCGACACGAGCCCCGCGCCGACGCCCGCGAGCAGCGCGGCGCCCATCGCGGCTTCGACGTCCTGCTCGATCGTCCATACCGGAAAGCCCGTCACGTCCGCGATGATCTGCATCCACAGCGCCGAATGCGCGGCGCCGCCGACGACGATCAATCGGTCGTCCAGCGCCACCGCGCCGCGGCGGCCCGCCTCGATGTTGTGGCGCAACGCGAACGCGACGCCTTCGAGCACCGCACGATAAAGATGCGCACGGGTATGCGCGAGACTCAGCCCGACGAACGCGCCGCTCGCCTTCGCATCCCATACCGGGCTGCGTTCGCCCATCAGATACGGCAGGAACAGCACGCCGTCGGCGCCGGCCGGCACGCGCTCGGCCGCCTCCTCCAGCAGCACGTGCGGATCGCCGTGCGGCAGCAGGCGCGCCGCATCGATTTCCGCGTGACAGAACTGGTCGCGAAACCACGCCACCGACGCGCCGGCCGTGATCGCGCCGCCGAACACATACAGGTCGCGCTGCCCGTCGAACACGTGCGGCATGCTGACGAGGCCATGGCGCGCATCGACATGCCGGTTCACGTAGCCCCAGCACATGCTGGTGCCGATCATCGCGACGTGCTGCCCGGTACGCGTCGCGCCGGCCGCGAAGGTCGCCACCGCGGCATCGACGCCGCCCGCGACGACCGGCGTGCCGGCCGGCAGCCCGAGTTGCGCGGTCCATTGCGACAGCAGGCCGCCGACGACGTCCGTCGAATCGACCAGCCGCTCGGGCATCATCGTCGCCGGAATGCCGAGCATGTCGAGCGCGTCGTCGGACCACTCGCGACGCGCGACGTCGTACACGCCGCCGATATTGCCGGCCGAACTGTGGTCGACCGCGACTTCGCCGGTCAGCAGGTAGATCACGTACGCGTTCGGCGGCAGGAAATAGCGCACGTTCGCCCACACGTCGGGCCGCTGATCGCGCAGCCAGAGCATCTTGGTGAAGCCGTAGTAGCTGTCGACGCCGTTGCCGGTGATCACGCGCAGCCGCTCGACGTTCACGTGTTCGTTGACCCAGTCGACTTCGGCGGTCGCGCGCCGGTCCATCCAGATCAGGCACGGATGCAGCGGCCGCATGTCGATGTCGACCGGGATGCCCGAGCCGCCGTACAGGCTGCTCACGCACACCGCACGAATCGCGTCGGCCGGCACGCCCTGCGCGCGCGCGTCGCTCACGCAGCCGGCGATGCAGCCGAGCACCGCGTCGAACCACACCTGCGGCCACTGCTCGGCCCACAGCGGACGCGGCGTATCGGGCTGGTAGCCGGCCGAGCGCCGCGCGACGATCGTGCCGTGCCGGTCGACGAGCAGCGCCTTGGTGCTCTGCGTGCCGATGTCGACGCCTATGACGTATTCCATGATGTCTCCGGTGAGGCGCGCGCCGGCCGTCAGCGGGCCGGCTTCAGCAGCACCTTGATCGATTCGGGCGATTTCGCGACGCGGATCGCATCGTCCCAGTCTTCCAGCGCGAAACCGTGCGTGACGATGCCCTTCGACGTAACGAGCCCGCGCGCGAGCAGGTCGATCGCGACCGGATAGCAGTATGGCCCGAGGTGCGCGCCGCGTACGTCGAGCTCCTTGCGGTCGCCGATGATCGACCAGTCGACGGTCGCATCCTCGCCGAACACGCTGAATTCGACGAAGCGGCCGAGCTTGCGGATCAGGTCGAGCCCCTGGCTCACGCCGACCGGCGCGCCGGTCGTCTCGATGTACACGTCGCAGCCGTAGCCGTCGGTGAGCGCGCGGACGATCTCGCGCGCGTCGTCGCGCTGGGGGTTGATCGTCACGTCGGCGCCGTACTGGCGCGCGAGTTCGAGCCGTTCGTCGATCAGGTCGATCACGACGAGTTTCTTCGGCGTCTTCAGGTGCGCGACCTGCGTCATCATCAGCCCGAGCGGGCCCGCGCCCGCGATCACGACGACGTCGTCGAGCTGGACGTCGCCGCGGTTCACCGTGTGGATCGCGCACGCCAGCGGCTCGATGATCGCCGCATCCTCGAGCGATACGCCGAGCGGAATCTTGTGAACGATCGCGGTCGGCGGAATGCGCATGTACTCGGCCATCCCGCCGTCGGCGACCTCGCGCTGGAAACCGAAGATATTGTGCACCTCGCACATCCAGTACTGGCCCGACTTGCAGTAGCGGCACTTGCCGCACGGCACGATCTGCTCGGCGATCACGCGGTCGCCCAGCGCCACGCCGAAATGCTCGGCCGCGCCGTCGCCGAGCGCTTCGACGTAGCCGAAGAATTCGTGGCCGGGAATCACCGGCGCCTTTACCCACGGGCTCGGTCCGCCCCAGAACATCTTGGCGCCGGTGTAGCACTTGCAGTCGCTCGCGCAGATCCCGCACGCGGCGATGCGGATCACGAGTTCGTTCGCGCCGGGATTCGGCTTCGCGACCTGTTCGACGCGATAGTCCTCGGGGCCGTGGCAGACGACCGCGGTCATGCGCGGCTGGGCTTCGGGTGTCGTCATGAGTTGTCTCTTTCCTGAGTGATTCGGATACCGGATTAATCAAGCGTTACCGCGATCGCTCGCGGCTGATGTAGATCGCGAGCAGGATGATTCCGCCCTTGATCACGTTCTGCACATACGGGTTCACGCCGATCATGTTGAGCCCGTTGTTGAGCACGCCGAGCAGCAGCGCGCCGACCAGCGTGCCGAGGATCGCCCCGCGCCCGCCGGAGATCGACGTGCCGCCCATCACGACGGCCGCGATCGCGTCGAGTTCGAAGCCCACGCCCGCGTTCGGCTGCCCGCTCATCAGGCGCCCGGTCAGCACGATCGCGGCGAGCGCCGACGTGAGCCCGGCCAGCGTGTAGACGATCAGCTTCACGCGCGCGACCCGCACGCCGGTGAGCCGCGTCGCCTGCTCGTTGCCGCCGATCGCATACACGTAGCGGCCGAACGGCATCCGGTCGAGCAGCAGCCACGCGATCGCGTAGACCACCAGCATGATCAGCACCGGCGCCTGGATGCCGAGCACCTTGCCGCTGCCGAAGAACGCGACCCAGTCGGGCAGCCCGTCGATCGGATAGCCGCCCGTGTAGATCAGTGCGAGGCCGCGCGCGATGCCCATCGTCGCGAGCGTGACGATGATCGGCGGCATCCCGGCGAACGCGACGAACACGCCGTTCAGGAAGCCGAAGCCGAGGCCGACCGCGATGCCGATCGCCAGCGCGGCAACGGCGTTGACGCCCGCGACCATCAACCCGGCCGCGAGCGTGCCCGACAGCGCCATCACCGAGCCGACCGACAGGTCGATCCCGCCGGTCAGGATCACGCAGGTCATGCCGACCGCGATGATCGCGTTGATCGAGACCTGGCGCAGCACGTTCTCGAGGTTCGCGGCGGACAGGAAGCTCGGGCTCGCGATCATCATCGCGATGCACACGACGATCAGGCCGACGAGCGGATAGAACAGCGTCGAGCGGCGCAACTGCGCCCACATCGCGCGGGGCGGCGGCGCGTCGCCGTTTCCGGCGGTGGCCGCGAGCGTCGTGGAACGCGTGGAAGAAGAATCAGGCAGGTTCATGGGTCGCTCCTCGCGTGCCGGCCGTGGCATAGGTCATGACCGTGTCGGGATCGATCTCGTCGCCGGCGAGCGTCGCCTCGATGCGGCCCTGCCGGAACACGGCGACGCGATCGCACATGCCGACGATTTCCGGCAATTCGGACGAGATCATGATGATGGCGTAGCCGCGCGCGGTGAGTTCGCGCATCAGCCCGTAGATTTCGGCTTTCGCGCCGACGTCGATGCCGCGCGTCGGCTCGTCGAAGATCAGCACCGACGTGTGATGATTCAGCCAGCGCGCGATCACGACCTTCTGCTGGTTGCCGCCGGACAGCGTCGCGACCTCGGTATGGATCGACGGCGCCTTCACGCCGACGCGCCGCATCACGTCGTGCGTGGTGCGTGCCTCGCCGCGCCGGTCGATCAGCCAGCGCATCGACCGGTACTTGCCGAGGTTGTTCAGCGAGATGTTGTCGCGAATCGAGAACGACGTGACGAGCCCTTCCGTCTTGCGGCTTTCCGGCAGGATGCCGATGCCCGCGCGCAGCGCGTCGGCCGGATCGGCGAGCTTCGCCGCCGCGCCGCGCACGCGCAGTTCCTTGCGATGCGCGCGCGTCGCGCCGATCACCGCGAGCGCGGTTTCGGTGCGTCCCGAACCGACGAGCCCCGCGAAACCGAGGATCTCGCCTTCATGCAACGCAAAGCGGTTCACCGGGCCGTCGCGCTCGATCTGCAGCGCTTCGACTTCGAGCACGGCCGGCGCATCGGCCCGTAATACTGGCTTCGGCGGAAAGCTGCTCTCGATCCGGCGACCGACCATCATGCGCACCAGTTGCTCGACGTCGGTGTGCGCGACCTCGGTCGTCGCGACATACTGGCCGTCGCGCAGCACCGTGATGCGGTCGCACACCGCGAAGATCTCGTCCAGATGATGCGAAATGAAGATCATCGCGACGCCCTGCCGCTTCAGCTCGCGCATGATCGCGAACAGGTGTTCGGCCTCGGCCGGCGTCAGCGTCGCGGTCGGTTCGTCGAGGATCAGGATGCGCGCGTCGAGCGACAGCGCCTTGCCGATCTCGACGAACTGCTGCTGCGCGACCGACAGCGTGCGGATTGGCGCATCGAGATCGATCGCCACGCCCAGGCGCGCGAAGATGGCCGCGGCCGCCGCGCGCATCCGCTTGCGGTCGCGCGCGCCCCAGCGATTGCGCAGCTCGCGGCCGAGGAACAGGTTGTCGACGGCATCGAGGTGCGGAATCAGGCTGAACTCCTGAAACACGATGCCGACGCCGGCCGCGACCGCGTCGTGATAGTCCGCGAAATGGCGCACGGCGCCGTCGATCTCGATCGTGCCGGCATCCGGCTGGTGGATGCCGCACAGGATCTTCATCAGCGTCGACTTGCCCGCGCCGTTCTCGCCGAGCAGCGCATGGATCTCGCCGCGCGCGATTTCCAGATCGATGTCGGACAGCGCCTTCACACCGGGAAAGCTTTTCGTGATGTGGCTGAGCCTGAGTATCGTGTCCATCGGCTTCTCCGTGCGAAGGGCGTCGGCCACGCCGCCGCCCTTCGCGTCGCGTCGCACGTCGTTCACCAGCTGAAACCCTTCGCGTTGCCGCGATCGACGACCTTCACGTCGACGGGGATCGCCTTCGGCACCGTCGCACCCCACTTGCGCGCGATCGCGATGCCGAGCGCGATGCGCACCTGGTCGGCCGGGAACTGCGCGGTCGTCTCGATGAACTTCGAGTTCGGCTTCTGGATCGCGGCGATCGCCTCGGGTGCGCCGTCGACGCTCGTCAGCTTGATGTCCTTGCCGGAGCCCTCGATCGCGGCGAGCGCGCCCATCGAGCCGCCGTCGTTCACGCTGAAGAGCCCCTTCAGGTTCGGATGCGCGGAGATCATGTTCTCGGTGACCGACAACGCGGTCGCGCGCTCCTGCTTGCCGTTCTGCGTATCGACGAGCTTCACGTTCGGGAATTTCGCGAGCCCGGCCTTGCAGCCGCGCACGCGTTCGAGAATCGGCACGACCGGAATGCCGTCGAGGATCGCGACCTCGCCGCTGCCGCCGATCGCCTTCGCGAGGTATTCGCACGACATCACGCCCGCGTCGTAGTTCTTCGAGCCGACGAACGAATCGACCGGGCCGTTCGCGTTCGCATCGACGGCGACGACCACCGCGCCCGCCTTCTTCGCCTGCGTGATCGCCGACTGGATGCCGGTCGAATCGGTCGGGTTCACGAGCAGGATGTCGATCTTCTTCTGCAGCATGTCCTCGACGTCGCTCACCTGCTTGCTGACGTCGTGATGCGCGTCGGTGACGACGACCTGCGCGCCGATCGACGCGGCCGCGTCGTTCAGCGCCTTCTGCATCGTCACGAAGTACGGGTTGTTCAGTTCCTGGAACGTCATGCCGATCCGCAGCGGCGCGGCATGCGCGGCGGCGGCGGGCAACAGGGCCGCGCCGGCGAGCGCGGCAACGGCCGCCAGGCGGGCGGCGCGACGGACGGATGAGGCGGGCGATGCGTGCGTCATGACGGTGTCTCCAAAAATTGTGTGCGGCTTTTTCGTGGGTGAATGCGCCCCTCGCGACGTGAGCGACGCGATCGGCGGGGTAAAACGGCGGGGAAACTCAGGCGGGCAACGGCCCGGCGGTCATCCGGGCTGCGGCATGAGTTCGGGCGCACCGGGCGTCAGCACGCGCGGCGGCAGCGGATTACCGGTCGGCGCCGCATGCAGCGCCAGCTCGCGGCTGCGCGCGTTCAGGCGCTGCAGCGCACGGAATTCGGACGGCGCCATCCCCTTCACCGCGCGGAACTGGCGGTTGAAGTTCGACACGTTGTTGAAGCCGGCCTGGAAACAGATGTCGGTGATGCTCGCGTTGTCGGCGAGCAGCATCTGGCAGGCGGACTCGATCCGCAGACGATTCACGTACTGGACGAACGGCATGCCGGTGTGGCGATGGAACGTGCGCGAGAACGCGCTGACGCTCTGCCCGGTCAGTTGCGCGAGATCGGATTCGCGCAGCTCGGACGCGAGGTTCTTGCCGATATACGACAGCGCGTGGCTCAGGCGCGTGGGCGTGACATCGGCCTGGTCGTACGCGGGGCTCGCGAGCAGCGTGCGTTCGGCCGCGCCGCACAGCCGCTCCAGGATCGTCATGAACAGCGCGATGCGGCGCATGCCGCGCGCGGTCAACAGTTCATCGAACAACGGCGCGATTGCAGCGCTCGTCGCGGCATCGAAGCCGACCCCACGCCGCGCGTCGTCCAGCAGCGTCTGCGCATCGCGGCATTCGGGGAACGCGTCCATGCAGCGGCGCACGAACGACGGATCGAACTGGATCACGAGATTGCGGCGCTCGACGGTTTCGCCTTCGGCCATGTCGCTGACCCAGTTGTGCGGCAGATTCGGGCCGAGCAGCACGAGATGGCCGGGGCCGAACGAGCCGATGTGATCGCCGACGAAATACTTGCCGTGCGTCGCGACGATCAGGTGCAACTCGAATTCGGGATGGAAATGCCAGCGGATCGTGCGATACGGATAGCCGTGCGACCAGACCTTGAACGACTCGTCGCGTCGCACGTCGACCACTTCGAGATCGGGGTGCATCATGTTGGCGTCTCCATTCCCATATATTGCTGGCCGGCCTGTTCGGCTGTGCGCGCATCGCCGCGTGTCTCGCGCGGCGATGCGACCGGTCGCATGGGAAGCAATGTAGGTCGATCGAGCGCGCGGCTCCACCAACTTTACGCCTGATTTTCGATACTTTTTTGCCGCCCACCGGCTGAAATGGCGCCGGATGGCAAATTTGTTGCAGCGCGGAACGACGCGGGCGGCCGCCCGCGCCACGGCCAGCACCGGCTTATGCCGCCGCGTGCTCGCGCGCCGTGCGTACCTCGTACGTCTTCAGGTGGTTGTACGCGATCCGCAGCAGCGACAGCGTGTCTGTCGCCTGCGGGTCGCGCCGCGCGAGCAGGTCGCCGATCACGTGATCGGCTTCGACGCGCGCGTGGTTCTCGACGTCACGCAGCATCGACGCGGTCAGCGGCGACGGCGTCAACACCATCCGCTGCATCCGCTCGCTGGCCGCCGGATCGGGCCGGTGGCCGTTGTGTTCCGCGATCGCGCTGCATTCGGCGAGCATCGTCTCGAGCAGACGGCGGCCGTCCGGCGCGGCGAGAATGTCGCCGATCGAACCGCGAAACAGCGACGTACTCGCGGCGAGCGTCGCGAGGAACACCCACTTGTCCCACATCCGCGCGGCGATGTCGTCGCTGAGCGTGGCATCGAAACCCGCGCCGCCGAGCACGTCGGCCACCGCGCGCACGCGCGGCGATTCGCCGCCGGCAAGCTCGCCGAACGATACGCCGTGCGTGTCGTTCAGGTGCACGATGCGCTGCTCGCGATCGAGCGTCGCCGCGATCACGCACAACCCGCCGAGCACCTGCGCGGCGCCGAAGCGCTCGCGCAGCACGTCGAGATGGCGCATCCCGTTGAGCATCGGCAGGATCAATGTCTGCGGGCCGACGAACGGCGCGAACGATGCAATCGCGTCGTCGAGGCTGTACGCCTTGCAACTCAGCAGCACGAGGTCGAACGGCGCGACGCCGGCGCCTGCATCGCCCGCGCGCACGGTCTGCACGTTCGCGAGCGTCAGGTCGCCGCGCGGGCTGCGGATCAGCAAGCCGTCGCGCGCGAGAGCGGCAGCGCGGCCGTCGCGCACCAGGAACGTCACGTCGCGCCCCGCCGCGACCAGCCGGCCGCCGAAGTATCCGCCGACCGCGCCGGCCCCTACCACCAGAATCCGCATCGTTGCCTCCTTTCGGTTTCGGTCGGCGTCGCGCTGCCGCCCGTGCGAGGCGCGACGCCGACCGTCGCCCGACAGTATAGCGGTCGCTGTTATGCATATGCATAGATGCCCGCGCTCGCGTCGCGGGCATGGGGAAATGATGGCTTCTAAGGGATTTCCCGTCTACGGCGACGCGCATGGCGCGCCGTCAAACCACTTATCCCGTCACGCCGCTCCGGCGAGCTTCCACGACTGACCGACCTCATACCATGCGCAATCTTTCCCTGAATCAGAAACTCGCCTCGATGATCGTCATCCTGTGGCTCGGCCTGCTCGTGATCGCCGGGCTCGGCGCATGGCAGACCCGCGCGTCGATGATCGCGGACCGCCGCGACCAGCTCGCATCGCTGGTCGCGCAGGCCGCGAGCGTGACCGATCACTACTACAAGCTGTCGCAGCAGAATGTGATGCCGGAAGCCGACGCGAAGCAGAAGGCGATCGAGGCGATCGCCGCGATGCGGCACGGCGCCGACGGCTATATCTCGATCAACGATTCGAAACCGGTGATCGTGATGCATCCGATCAAGGCCGAGCTCAACGGCAAGGACGTGTCGAACTTCACCGATCCGAACGGCAAGCACCTGTTCGTCGAGATCGTGAAGGCCGGCAACGCGGAAGGCGGCAAGGGCTTCGTCGAATATCTGTGGCCGAAGCCGGGCGCGGACAAGCCGCAGGAGAAAACCAGCGCCGTGCAGCGCTTCGCGCCGTGGGACTGGTACCTGGTGACCGGCATGTACATGAACGACGTGCGCTCGGCGGTGCTCGCGAGCATCGGCCGCTGGCTGGCGATGACGGCCGTGCTCGGCGCGATCGCGACGGCCGTGATGGTGCTGGTGCTGAAAAGCGTGCGCGCGAGCCTCGGCGGCGAACTCGAAGCGGCGCTCGACGCCGCGCAGCGCATCGCGCAGGGCGACCTGACCGCGCGCGTGATCGTGAAGCACGACGATCGCGGCAGCCTGCTGCATGCGCTGCACACGATGCAGGGCGGGCTGATCGACATGGTGTCGCGCGTCCGGATGGGCACCGAGAACATCAACGTGGGCGCGAGCGAAATCGCATCCGGCAACACGGACCTGTCGCAGCGCACCGAGGAACAGGCGGCCGCGCTCGTGCAAACCGCGTCGAGCATGGACGAGATGACCGCGAACGTGAAGCAGAACGCGGACAGCGCCGCGCAGGCCGCGTCGCTCGCCGGCCAGGCCGCGCAGGTCGCGACGCGCGGCAGCGAAGTGGTCGACGACGTCGTGCGCACGATGAACGAGATCACCGACCGCTCGCACAAGATCGGCGACATCATCGGCGTGATCGACGGGATCGCGTTCCAGACCAACATCCTCGCGCTGAACGCGGCCGTGGAAGCGGCCCGCGCGGGCGAACAGGGCCGCGGCTTCGCGGTGGTCGCGGCCGAAGTGCGATCGCTCGCGCAACGCTCGGCGACGGCGGCCAAGGAGATCAAGTCGCTGATCGTGTCGTCGAACGAGACGGTCCAGCACGGCGCGACGCTCGTCACGCATGCAGGCGAGACGATGGCCGAGATCGTGCAGTCGGTGCGGCGCGTGAACGAGATCCTCGACGAAATCAGCCACGCATCCCGCGAACAGAGCGCCGGGATCGAGCAGGTCAACCGCGCGGTGGGCGAGATGGACCAGGTCACGCAGCAGAACGCGGCGCTCGTCGAACAGGCCGCGGCAGCCGCGCATTCGCTGCGCGATCAGGCCGAGGCGCTGCGCGACGCGGTGACGCGGTTCGCGTT